>CAIMMJ010000294.1 GCA_903842515.1 uncultured Bacteroidota bacterium
ATAGAAAATAAAATCAACTTGTATTTTCTTTCTTTAATCTCCCTAAAAAATATAATCAGAGAAAATAATACAACGTAAGGTACCAATTGTCCACCACCATACAATTGATTTAAGTTTTTAAAATAGAATAATACATCGCCTCCATGGTTTTCAATTACCGTAAAAAAATGTTTAGAGTTCAAAGAATACTCATAATTGCTTTCGCTTGGGAATTGATGCAAAATATACAATTGCCAAGGCAGAAAAACACCTATACAAATTAATAAACTTGTTGCAATTTCTTTGTAAGAATCAAATAAAAAACGCTTTTTTTTATTAAACAAAATTGAAATACTCCATCCTAAAAACACCAATAAACCTGTAATCCATTTTACCAAAATTGCACAACCACTAAAAACACCTATAAGAACTAACCAATACTTTTTTTGAGAATTTTCAAACTCACAATAAGCCCAAATACTGGCAGTAATGTAAAATAAAAAAGCAATGTCATTATGGTCGCTTGGTGGAAATCCAGTGCACAATTCATGAACATAATAAGAAGACGCAAAAAGCAAAGCGGCATAAAACCCTACATTATTATTTGCTACAATTTTGCCCATTCTATAAATAAAAACCGGCATTGCACTCATCATAATTATAGATGGAATTCTTACAGCAAACGTATTTATCCCAAATAATTTTAAACTCAAGGCAATTTGCCAAATAAACAAGGGTTGTTTGTGCAACCAAATTTCATTGGCAGTCCAATTTCTATAATCAAAAGGCAAAAAATGCTTTAGGTATAAATAAGGTTCAAAAGGATGACTGATGCAATTTTTTGCAACCAAGGCATGAAATTGTTCGTCCCAAGTATTTAAAAATGGATCAAGAATAGCCATAAAAGAACAAAGGAAAATCCCTGATATAAATAGCAAAATTAAGCTTACTAAATCTCTTTTGTAAAATTGAAAATTTACTATTGAAGCAACAAAAAAAATACAGCCAATAAGTAAAATGTAAAATTGATGTAAAGGAAAATAATATACTGTTGGCATTTTGTAATAATAGTAAATTGTTTTTTATACTACATTTATAAAAAACTTTTTACCTTGTTCACATTCCACTCACATTTAATTTCTACTCCTAATTTTTTGCTCAGAGAAATTAATCCCGAATTAGTTTCTAAAATAGTTAGTACTTGTAAAGACCAAGAGATTATGGAGTATTTGAACATTGAAACTCTTGACTTATTGGGTGTTGAAAAGGAAAAATTAAGAAAAGGGATTTCATCTTACCATTTTACTTTCCTCTATTTTCAGATCATTGAAAAAAAATCGAATACTATTATTGGTTGGTGCGGCTACCATACATGGATTCCAATGCATCAAAAAGCGGAAATAGGCTATATACTAAACGATAAAAAAAACTGGGGCAAAGGAATTATGAAAGAAGTTTTGCCTTTTGTATTAAATTTTGGTTTTAAAGAAATGAACTTGCACAGAATTGAAGCAATGACGGC
>CAIMMJ010000295.1 GCA_903842515.1 uncultured Bacteroidota bacterium
ATTGGATGAAGATAAAACTTTAGATTTTGTTTTAGAAAAAAACAACAATGGAAAGAAAAAAATATTGAACCTAAATTCTGTTTTTCCTGAAAGACTTTGGAGGTATTTTTTAGCAAAGGCTGAAATAAATGTAGATAGTATTCTTGCGGAAATTTCTAATAAACAATTAAATAAATTAAGCCAAATAATCAGTTGCGACATATATGTTGCACATGGAAAAACAACATTTAAAGAAGAATTTGTTACAGCAGGAGGCATTGACTTAAAGGAAATAAATTTTAAAACAATGGAAAGCAAATTATGCAAAGGGTTATTTTTTGCAGGCGAAATATTAAATGTGGATGGAATAACCGGTGGATTTAATTTTCAAGCAGCTTGGACAACAGGTTTTATAAGTGGAACAAACTCATTGGCAGAATGAAAGCAGTTAAAAGATTTCTATTTTTTATTAGTTGCATTGCATACTTTGTAAACAAAACAATGGCTAGTTGTGCCATGTTTGAAATACCATTGCAAAAAACTATACAACATTCTAATTACATTTTTACAGCACATCTTTTAAAAAGAGAATGTTTTTATAGAAACGCTAAAATAGTTACAAAAAATTATTTTTTGGTGGAGCAAAAACTATTTGGAACAATAGTTTCTGATACACTATTTCTAATTTCTGATGGAGGAGAACTTAATAACAAGGCAACTATTGTGTATCCCAACTTAGAATTTAATTCATCACATAAGTACTTGATTTTTGCAAAGGATATACAATCGAATGAATTTAAGCTAGCTTCGGGTTTGCAAGGCTGTATGACATTTCTAGAAAATGATTCGGTAGCAAATTTTTTTGGCAATTACTCTTTCGAAAATCAATTGATAAAAGAGATAAATTTTTTTAAAAATTCAAAAATAAAAATTGCGGCAACCAACAAAAGAACGAGTTTACCATTAGCAGCACAGATAATTTCATTTAGTCCAACAGAAATTACTGCAGGCACTAGCAGTGTTTTAACCATTAATGGAAACAACTTTGGCAACTCAAAGAGCAATTCGAGAGTTCTATTTAAAAATGCTAACGATGGAGGAGTAACGTTTATTGAACCGCTAATTACGGATTATATTTCATGGAGCAATACAAAGATAGTGGTAAAGGTTCCATCAAATGCTGGAAGCGGTATTTTTAAGGTCGAAACAAATTCTACAACATTTAATTCAACGCCATTAACTGTTCTTTGGTCTAGAACAAATTATATAAAAGACACCAAAACATTTTTACCTGTTCTTATTGATAATTCTGCAACAGGTGGCTATTTTTTTTCAATAGAAGGCAAACTAAAAACAGACACATCTTTTTATAACCGAACACAAGAGGCCCTGTTGAATTGGAGATGTAATACTGGTATAAATTTTACTTTAAATAGTTCCACTTCTTTAGAAAATGAAAGCACAATTTCTTTTGCACAAAATGGAGAATTAAATGAAGGGGTATTAGGGATTTGCTACAGCAATTTTACTTCGTGCAATGGAAATGATTGGTATTTAAGAAATATGGAAATAAAAATTTTAGATACTAGTATTTGGAATAGTGCTATTAATTTGCCTGCCAACACTCAATTTGATTATTGTTCTGTAATTACTCATGAGCTGGGACACGGCACACAACTTTCGCATGTAATTTCTACTTCAGATATAATGAACTTTTCAATTGCTAAAGGACAAGTGAGAAGAATATTAAGCCAAGAAAACATCAATGGAACAACCACAATAATAGATAAAAGTATTGAAGGTGTTAATTGTTCTCAAAAAGTTCACAGAACAATAAGTGCTGAAAGTTGCGAGAATGTTTTTTTTACTTATTTCAGTATTGATAAATCGAGACTGTTTCCAAATCCGGCAAAAGATAAATTAATTATAGAAATTTTTCTTGACGATAATTACGAGTTGGAATGGAATATTTTTGACGCTTCAGGAAAATTAATTGAGCGGTTTTTTCCTGTGCAAAAGCAAGCAGGACTTTTAAATTTTGCGCTGGATTTGGATTCTAAAAAGTATTTGCCTGGGATATATTTTCTTCAATTAAAGGCCGGAAATAATTTAATAAAGAAGAAATTTATTGTTACCAATTAATGATTATCTTTTAGGTGCATAAACTCCCAAGCCGATTTATTTATTCCTTTGTTTTGGCAGTAATCTACAAATGCCTCATAAAAAGGATGACTACAAATTGTTGCACTATCGCCCACAACAACCAATTTATATTTTGCCCTTGTAAGCGCTACATTCATTCTTCGGATATCTTGCAGGAATCCTATTTCTGCCTGAGGATTACTTCTAACTAAACTCAAATAAATTATATCCTTTTCTCTTCCTTGAAACCCGTCGATAGTTTTTACCCTTATGTTTTTAAAATCTTTTAAAATTGGATGTTCTTCAATTAGTGCATTTAAAACCTGTACTTGTTGACTGTAAGGTGAAATTATTCCAACAGAGTAATCGGGGAATTTAGATCTTTCCTTTTGCAAACTTAGCAACAAACCAGCCAAATGATCCAGCAGCAAAGCAGCTTCTTCGGGATTATTTACACTTTTTGTTTCGGGGTGCATAAACTCATCAAAACCACAACCGGCAGTATCAATAAACTCTAATGGTGGCCAAACAAAATTTAATGAATTTCCATTTAACAAGTATGAACTAGCAACAGATTCATGAGCTTTTAGTACACCGTTGTAAACTTTATTAGAAGGGAATTCCATTATTTGTTCGTTCATCCTGTATTGCGTTTCAAGAGTAACGCTAATACCTTTACGTTGCATTAGTTTTTCCATCAGAGTTATTCCCAAACCTCCAGCTTCGGCAATTTTACTTTTTACTGTTGGTGGCAATTGAAGATGATCGCCAGCTAAAATAACCCTTTGAGCTTTGTGTATAGGAATCCAACATGCAGGCTCCAGAGCTTGAGCAGCTTCATCAATTACTAGCGTTTTAAATTTTTTGTTGTGAAGATATTGATTAGATGCTCCAACTAAGGTAGCACAAATTACTTGTGCTTTATTTATACTTTGCTGCACAATAAACTCTTCTATTTCTCTGGCTTCATTTAATAGAGATTTAGACTCTTGAAAAAGTAATTGCCTTTGATTTCTTTCTTGAGGACCAAAGTTTCGCTTGTATTTTCTTGCTAAAACTCTGTAATCTTCTGCCTGTTTTCTGTAATTTTTTAGCTCTTTATAAGAATTATGAGCCATCAATTGACCATCTAATGTTATGGACAAAATTTCATCTGAAATTCTAGTAGGATTGCCCATCCTTAAAACATTTATTCCTCTAAACAGCAATTTTTCTGCCAATAAATCTACTGCTAAATTACTGGGGCTACATACTAAAATTTGCTTTTCGTGCTTAATTGCTTCGCAAATAAATTCTATTATAGTAGTTGTTTTTCCTGTGCCTGGAGGACCATGAACTATTGCAAAATCTTTAGCATTTAAGCACAGGTTAACAGCTTTGTTTTGGATAGAATTTAATGTTGAAATTTGCACGTTGTATTCATTTTCAAAACTAAATTGTTTGTCCTCGTAAACTATGTCTCTTAGGTTGGCGATGTTTTTATCTGTGGTATCTAACAATCTTTTTATTGCAAATTCCATTTCTCTAAATGAAAATTCATCGTACACCATGTTTAAACCTGTGGTGTCATCGTCTAACCAATCTGGCATTTCGTCGCAGGTGGTAGAAACCACCACACGATTACGTAGCATACTTTTTATTACACCTTTTAAACTCTTTTTATCTTTTCCGTTTTCAGAAAATATTTCTACAGTTTTTCCAATCTGAAAAAAACTTACATCTTGTTGTTTTTTATCTCTTTCAAATTCAAAAATCAGGTATTCACCCAAACCGTATTCTACATTACTTAATCTTAAAGGAAACCAGGTTATACCCTGTTTTACTCTTTCAGAAATTGAACTTTTAGTTAACTGTTTTAGAAAAATGTTCTTTTCTTCTTCTTTTTCTATTTGAAGAACTTGTTGTAAATTAGTGATAGCAGAAGTAGAAGACATGATTTAAATTGCAGTATAAAATAGATTTTAAGGCTAAAGTTTTTAGCTATTTTGAATTTTTGAAATAGAACTTTTTTATTACATCCGGATATTCGTCAGTAAATAATTCGCCTTTACTTTTTCTATTGGCAATACTTTTAAAATACTCATCTTTTTGCCAGTTATTTGGCCACCCTTTCCCAATTGATTCTTCACCTTTGGCATATTTAAAGTGAATTGAAAGTGGTTTGCTGTAATTAAATATTTTTATTTTACGGAATCTGATGTTTATTGGATAGCTAAACGTTTCGCAAACAAACGAAGAAACGTAAAAAGTTTTACTGTTTACACGGAAAATAGCAGGCTCATTGGAGCACAATGGGTCTTTGCATAAATACTTTAGATCCAAACCAAAAATATCGTAGGCTTGGTAATGGATTATGTCAATTTTTTTAGAATCAATAATTTCTCTTAATTCTTTTACCCTATTCTCGTATGCTGCATGGTCGCCATCCCATTTCCAAACATAAGAATAACTTGTAAGCGATAGAGCATAGTTGTAGTAATAGGCTCGATTAAAAATAGAATTTTTTAAAAATCGTTCGTGGTACTTACCGGAAGGAAAGCTATCAAATGGGAAATAATAAATTTTTATTTTTTCAGATTTAATTTCTCTAAGTATTTTTTCTGTATTGTCTGTACAATTTTGGAGAACGATTACAATTTCATCCACATAATCAATAATTGAAGTAATTGCATAAAAAATCCAATCTTCATCATTTTTTATTCTCATCATTGCGGAAAGACCATGTTTTCTGTTTTTGTAGAAATCTGGTTTTAAATAATATTCTTTGAATTTTTCAAAATTCTTAGAGTAATATTTTACCGAAAATAAAAATCGCCATTTATCCTTTATATGTCTTAAAAAGGAGTCATATATTTTATTCACCTTCATCTATTAATTGCTTGTATGAATTAATCATTTTAGTTAAATCAAATTTATGCATTTGAGTTTGAGAAAATAGTTTGGCACTCTCTTTTCTATCATTTCTTTTCAATACTTCTTCAATTTTAATAATTAAACCTTTGCCATCATTTAAATCGTAAAAGTATGGATAGTTTTTGCCCAAGACCTCCTCAAATACTGGAATTCTAGATGCTACAATAGGCAATTCAAACTTCAAATATTCAATTAAAACATTTGCAAGTCCTTCGCTTTTACTGCAAAATAATGCCAAATCGGTTATTTCATAAACTGATTGTACATCATACAAGTTTTCTACAAACACTATTTTATCGGTCAACTTATACTTTTGAACTAAATTTTTTACCGAGTTTAATCTGCCACTACCATTGTCGTTACCAACTAAAAGCAGCAAGAAATTACTGGTTAATAAATTTCCATATTCATGGATACTATTAATTAAAAATTCATGTTCCTTTTCTGGGTAGAAATTTGCCACAAAAGTTAGTATCTGAGTATTTTCGTTTAAATTTAATTTATCTATTGCAAACTTATCAGTAGTTTTCTTCTTCTCGCTAGTAATTCCATTGTAAATAACATGAACTCTATTCAAATTAATATTTAATTTTTTTGCTAATATTTCGCCAGAACTAAAATTGTTTGCAACAAAAATTAAATTAGATCTTTTCAGCAAATACAAGAACACTCCGCTTATTTTGCTGACTAGGTTTAAACTTCCACCCCTTTCTTGAAAGAAACTTTTTTTTCTTAGAAAAAAATTTATCACACCAAAAATAACAGAGGTATTTCTATGAAATGGAATTATTACATCAAATTTTCCGCGTTTTAATAATCTATAGAGTTTAAAGTATGCCAAGTAAAAATCTAAAGAAGATTTAGCAACAAGAAAACTATCAAAGTGAATCAATTGCAACTCTTCAAACTCAGTTTTTATTAAACTGTAATAATCATGATTTAATTTGCCCAGGTATAAAAATGTGAATTCATAATTATCGTATGATTTTAAATCTCTGTAAAGATTAAAAATCTGAGTTTCACATCCACCAGAAACAAAATCATTCATCACTATTAAGAGTTTCTTCATGCCTTATTTCTAATCTTTTTCAATTCCAAAATAATATTGCCCAAGCCTTCATTTTTTTGTAAAAAAGCAAAAGAAAGAAACAATGCAGAGAAAATAATAAAACCAAGTATCACTTTTAAAATATTATTTTCAATTTGAAACAATGATTTTATATAATAAGAGATAAATACAACGATTAAAAAAGTAATTAATTGAAAGCCCAATTTTAAAATTATACTTAGGAAATTAAAATTTAAATTTCTTGACAATGTCCATAATTCAATTCCAAAATTAATAAAATTTACAAAAACAAGTCCTATCATAAATCCCTTAATTCCAAAAGAAAAACC
>CAIMMJ010000296.1 GCA_903842515.1 uncultured Bacteroidota bacterium
ATTCAGATTTTATTTAATTAAAGCCTTATTCTTGGGGCAAAAACTATTCCAAGTACGAAAATTAAATTCAATTTTATCTCAAAAAGAATTTAACAACTAAAAATTTAAAAAAAAATTACTTTAAAAGTAGTGTTAATAACCTTGTAACAATTTGATATAAAAACAGTTAAAAGAAAGTGTTTGAAAACGATAATAGATTTTGTTCATCAAAATTTTTAGCCATTATTTGAATTCCAAAAGGCAAATCGCCATTTTTTCCTAATGGAACAGAAATAGCAGGATTGCCGGCTAGATTTGCTAAAACGGTGAAAATATCTTCGAGATACATTTCTATTGGGTCTGAATTTTTTTGTCCAATTTTAAATGAGCTATTAGGTGTTGTAGGAATTAGTATAAATTGGTAATTTTTAAAAGTTTCATCTAATTTATTTCTTAAAACTCGTCGTACTTTTTGTGCTTTTGCATAGTAAGCATCATAATATCCTGCACTTAATACAAATGTGCCCAACATAATTCTTCTTTTTACTTCTTTGCCAAATCCTTCTGTTCTAGATTTTTTGTAGGTAGATTCTAAATCAAAAGCATTTTTACTTCTGTATCCAAAGTGTATTCCATCGTACCTGCTCAAATTGGAGGAGGCTTCGGCCGTGGTTAATACATAATAACAAGGAACAAGATATTCTAAAAATGGGAAATCTATAATTTCTACTTCGTGCCCCTTAGATTTAAGCTCTTGAACTTTCTCTAAAAATGAATTTTTAACTCCTGCATTTAAGCCTTCACTTTCTATGCATTCTTTTAAAACGGCAATTTTTGTTTGCGAAGAAAAATTTAACTCTTTAGAATAATTTACCACTTTTCTTTCAGAAGCAGTTGAATCAAATTCATCTTTTCCTGCAATTATTTCTAAAATTAATGCAGCATCTACAACGCTATTTGTTATTGGTCCAACTTGATCAAATGACGAAGCGTATGCTATTATTCCATGCCTAGAAACTCTGCCATAAGTTGGTTTAAGCCCAACGGTGCCAGTGAATGATGCCGGTTGCCTAATAGAACCACCTGTATCTGTTCCCAATGCAGCATGGCACAATCCAGCAGCAACTGCAGCAGCTGAGCCACCAGAGGAACCACCTGGAACATATTCAGGATTTATTGGATTTTTTACTGCACCAAAAACCGAAGTTTCGTTTGAACTGCCCATGGCAAATTCATCGCAATTTAACCTGCCAATTATTATTGCATCTTCGCTTAATAATCTTTCTACAACAGTTGATGAATATAGCGATTCAAAGTTTTCTAAAATTTTTGACGATGCAGAAACATGGTGATTTTTGTAACATATATTGTCTTTAATTCCAATAACAATTCCAGCTAATTTACCCGCTTTACCCAAATTAACTTTTTCTTGAATTTCTAATGCTTTAGTTTTTGCATCATCAGAAAAAACTTCTACAAAAATATTTAGATGTTTATTGGTTTCAATTTCACTTAAAAAATGATGTACAATTTCAGTTACTGTTGTTTTCTTTTCTTGAAGTTCTTTTTGAATTTGTGGAATACTTTTCATGCTTTTTGTTGACTTTGTAATAACAATTACGGATTACAAAGTTATATCAATAAATAAGCAAACCAATTGCAAAAACGAAAATATTGTTATTTGATTTTGAAAACAATTTCGTCAATATTTTTTGATTTCCCTGAACTAATTTCGTTGCTACTTCCACTGTATAAAACCCAGCCCGTTGGTGCATGAAATCTTGTAGTTACTTTTTCGATGTACGAAATTGGCTCTGTAGAATTGGGCATAAATTTTTTAGATTTATCATTTCCTATAACAATGCCTGCATCTGATACGGCAGTTTTAGCTTGTTTTGCATCAATTGTGTGAACAAGTTTTACTACACTGGTTTTATCTTCTTTATCAATTTCGCTTAATTTTACTAATAGGCTTGCGTTTAATGGATCGCCGCCAAAATTATTCCTTAACATGGCTTTTCCTTTTACGTCCACGTTCACTTTATAGGTTTCGCCATAAAAAGTATAATACTGGTGTATATCTCTAAAAGCAACATTTTCTAGTGCATCTTTTGAGTTGTAATAGGCTTCGTGTTCTTTTATTAACTGACTTGCACCCGGTGTATCCTTAAATTCTGCTTTTATTGCAGAAAACAGTGGTTTTACTTTTTGTTTTATTTCTTCGTAATTGGCAATTCCAACAAACTGGCCAATTTCAGTAGTTATTACCTTTACTTTAAGGCCCTCGTTTATTTGTTTTAATTTTTGAAGAACTTTATTTTCAATGTTTGTTTCAAATCTCGAATAAACCCACTCAAATTGATACGATTTAGATGCAGAATCTTTCACAAACAATTCTACTGTATATTTATAATACTCAGTTTTTGTGGAGTCGTTTGAAGTAATTTTGTATTTTCTATTGTCAATTATATAATTTAGTTTTTCATTTAGATTCCAATATCCTACTATCTCTACACTTTCGTCTTTTGCATTTATTTGAGAAAAAACAGAAATGGGGTTAAATACAAAGAGGAAATAAAAAATTGCGAAATAAATTTCTTTTCTTTTGAGATTCATCAACTATCAATTGGCTTTCAAGGGGGCTTATACCAATATGTTTCTAATTTGTTTCAGAAATTTTAATAAATTTTCTAATGTAATTCTAATCTACTAATAATTAGTGAATAAGAGACCAAAATAACTTTATCAATTATGTACAATTTTAATTATTTACTTTTGAGAAAAATAATTGCTACTTGTACAAAGAGATAATAAAACCAATATTATTTTCGCTTGATGCCGAAAAAGCTCATAAAATTGCATTCGCCTCTTTAAAATTAGCACGAAATATTCCTGGTCTTTTTTCAATAATTGAATACAACTACTCATTATCAAATAAGTTACTAAACACAAGTTACCTTGGTTTAAATTTCCCCAACGCAATTGGTTTAGCTGCAGGCTTTGATAAAAATGCGGAGCTTATTGATGAATGGTTTAAACTGGGTTTTGGATTTGTAGAAATTGGAACAGTAACTCCAAAACCTCAATTGGGTAATCCTGCTCCCAGATTGTTTCGATTGCCAAAGGATTATGCACTAATAAATAGAATGGGATTTAACAACCAAGGGATGGACGAAGTGTATAAAAACTTAAATGCAAAAATTTCTACCGGAATTGTAGGAGTAAACATTGGTAAAAATAAAGATACTCCCAACGATGAAGCATTTTTAGATTACATAAAATGTTTTAAAACATTACACCCCAATGCCGATTATTTTGTGATTAATGTAAGTTCGCCAAACACTCCGGGACTAAGGGAACTGCAAGAAAAGGAGCCTTTATTGAAAATTATTTCGGAAGTACAAAATATAAATTATGGTCTGCAAAAAAAGAAACCTATTCTCCTAAAAATAGCGCCCGAATTAAACACAAATCAAATAGAAGATATTGCATTTATATCGCAACAAACAAAATTAGATGGCATAATTGCAACCAACACAAGCATTGGAAGAGCAGGATTAAATACTGCTAAGGAAACGTTAGAAAGTATAGGCAATGGCGGATTGAGCGGTAAGCCCGTAAAAGAAATTTCTACCAACATTATTGAACAACTAAAAAGTGTGTTGCCCAAACATAATATTATTGTGGGTTGCGGTGGAATTTTTAATTACGATGATTTGAAAGAAAAATCTTTGGCAGGAGCAGATTTGTTTCAAGTTTATACTGGCTTTGTATACGAAGGCCCCGGAATTGTAAAGACCATTTTGAAAGAATATTTAAAAGAAATTCATGAATAAAGAAATAAAAATTATTGAATGCCCAAGAGATGCTATGCAAGGCATTGAAACATTTATTGATACTCAAAAGAAAATAGATTACATCAATAAATTGTTGCAAGTGGGTTTTGATACCATTGATTTTGGAAGTTTTGTTTCGGCAAAAGCAATTCCTCAGTTAAGAGATACAGAAGAAGTGTTAAAGCATTTAAATTTGTCAGAAACCAACTCAAAACTTCTTGCAATAGTTGCAAATACAAGAGGTGCAGAAGATGCATCAAAATTTAATGAAATTGATTATTTGGGTTTTCCATTTTCTGTTTCAGAAACATTTCAATTAAGAAATACAAATTCAACTATAGAACAATCTTTAATAAGAGTTGAAGAAATTCAGAACATTTGTCACAAAACAAATAAAAAACTAGTAGTGTATTTGTCAATGGGTTTTGGCAATCCGTATGGCGATAAATGGAATCCAGACATTGTAATTTCTTGGGCAGAGAAACTTAAAAATTTAGATGTTTCTATTATGGCGCTTTCAGATACTGTAGGTGTTTCTAATCCTGAAAACATTAATTTATTGTTCAAGGATTTAATTCCTGAATTTCTAAGCGTTGAATTTGGGGCACATTTGCACAGCACACCACAAACAGCAAAAGAAAAAATAAGTGCAGTGTTAAATGCTGGATGCTATAGAATTGATGCTGCAATTCATGGTTTTGGCGGCTGCCCCATGGCAACTGATGATTTAACAGGAAATATTGCTACTGAAATATTACTTGAAACCTTAGCAGATCATAATTTTATTTTGAAGATAAATCAAAAAGTATTTGCAGAGTCAATGCTAATGGCAGATATTGTTTTCCCTAAACATTAGTTCCATAACATATAAAGTAAGTAAATAGATTTTTTCTATTTATTTCAATCTTTTTTATCATTTATTCACAAAGAAATTTACCTATTTAACTTACTGTGTTTTTTGCTGTAAACAAAATAAATAACAATACCTGCAATCATCCACAAAAAGGCACTTAACTGAGTAGATGTTGGCAACGAAAAAATCATCGCACCGCATACAATCATTCCTAAAATTGGTACTAGTGGAACCAAAGGTGTTTTAAATGGTCTGTTTATTTCTGGCGAAGATTTTCTTAATAATATTACTCCAAGGCAAACTAAAATAAAAGCGAAGAGTGTTCCTATGCTGGTTAAATCTCCTGCAACGCTTCCGGGAACAAATCCACCAAAAAAACCTACAAAAACCAATAAAATCCAATTGGATTTGTGTGGTGTAGAAAATTTTGAGTGCAACTCAGAAAAAACCGGAGGCAGCAAACCGTCTTTAGACATGGTATAAAACACTCTTGATTGCCCCATAAGCATAACTAAAATTACAGATGAAAAACCTGCAAGTATTGCAACGGTTATTGCAGTGGCGAGCCATCCATAACCTGTCATGTAATTACTAATTGCAAAGGCAACGGATGCTTCTTTTCCTTTTGTAGGATCATTAAAATCTGTGTAAGGAGCAACTCCGGTTAAAACATGAGCAAATAGAACATACAACAATGTGCAAATCAACAATGAGCCTAATATCCCAATTGGCATGTCTTTTTGAGGATTCTTGGCTTCTTGTGCTGCAGTGCTTACGGCATCAAATCCAATAAATGCAAAGAAAACAATTCCAGCTCCAGTTAAAACACCTGCCCATCCGTGGTTCCAAAATCCTTCGTAGCCCACGGTTCCTTCAGGAATTAAATAAGGTGTATGGTTTTCGGGTTTAATAAATGACCAACCCACAAAAATAAAAATCAGAACTATTGCCACTTTCACAAATACTATAATGGCATTTACTTTGGCCGATTCTTGTGTGCCTTTGATTAATAGAAGTGTAATTAAAAATAGAATTAATAGTGCAGGCAAATTTACCAAGCCGTGTATTCCACTTGTGCTTACTTCAAAAGGCGAATGACACCACTCGTAGGGAATAATTCCACCTAGCAATTTGTTTAGATATTCGCTCCAGGCTATTGATACTGTAGCTGCGCCAAGGGCATATTCTAATATTAATGCCCAACCTATTATCCAGGCAACAATTTCGCCAATGGTAGCATAAGCATAAGTATAAGCACTTCCTGCAATAGGAATAATTGAGGCAAACTCTGCATAACATAAACCGGCTAAAGCACAACCTAAAGCAGCAATTAAAAAAGAAATGGTAACTGCAGGCCCGGCATATTCTCCTGCTGCCGCCGCTGTTCTTACAAAGAGTCCTGCACCAATAATTGCCCCAATGCCTAACATTACTAAATTAAATCTTCCAAGATTTCTTTTGAGTTCGTGTCCTCCTTCTTTTTTATCAGTAGAAATTAAATCTGCAATAGATTTTTTTGCGAAAAGACTAGCCATATTTTTTATTTGTTTTGGCTAATGTATAAAAAAATTAAAGAAAATGTTTTTTAGTTAAAAATTAAATTGAGTTCTGTGCCAATTTTTTTACGATTTTTAATTTTTCTGCTTCAACTAAAGTCCGCCTAATTTTGATTTACTCATGAAAATTCTCTTGGTAATTGGTAAAATTGTTTCTTCAAATGGATAACTTATTTTGCTTTGGATAGAATAAACACTTGGGTTTGCAATTGAATTTTTCAATTTTAGCATTTCATTTTTGATGGAGAAATAAGTATCTGAAATTTTGTTGTAATAGGATTTTATAAATTGAGTTTTCATTAATCTGTAATTTTCATTTGGATCTTCTATTAAGGAAATAGAGTATTCATACACTTTTTTTTCTTTGGATTTTTCTATGTCAAAAATCAGATACCCTAAAGTGGTATCAATGGGAATAATGCCTACGGGATTTATAGATAAATCATGCTCTACTAAATCAAAAATTGTTTTTCCTTGCTCCCAGTAGCATTGAAATTTGGGAATTGAAAAATCAATTAATTGTTCCACTTCTAAAAGTGAATTGTCTGTTTCTTTGAGTCTTTCGTAAATGAGTTGTAAATTTTCGAAATCTACTCCCGACATTTTTTTTGGTAAATGGTCTTTGAAAAATTCTTGTTTTTCTTTTAAGGAAACTAAGTTTCTGTAGTGAAATAAAACATCAGAAAAGCAAGGAAACAATTTAGATTCTTTGTATTCTTGCTCAACAGAATTTAGATAAGCCAAAACTAAATATTTTTTATATTCAATATCTGTAGTGTATTCTGTTATCCAGTTTATGCCTAAATTTTTCATAAAAAATAATTTTGTTTTTTTACGAAGTTTGATTAAGCTTTGGTTACAAATTCTACTTAAATATTTTTGAGAAAGTTTGAAAGATAATTCTTAAATCTCCAACAAATGATTGTGTTCTAATGTAGTTTAAACTAATCACAATTTTTAATGGCATCAACGTTTCTATATAGTACTTTTCGGGGTTTTCTGCTGTGCCCAGCAATTCACTTTCATTAGAAAATTTTATGGAGGAAGGATCTGTTAGGCCGGGTTTAACATTTAATATTGCCAATTGAGAATTAGAATACAAATCTACATATTTTCTTACCTCTGGCCTTGGACCCACAACACTCATTTCTCCTTTTAAAATATTTATTAACTGAGGAAGTTCATCTAATTTATATTTTCTTAAAAAATTACCAACATTCGTAATCCTGCTATCGTTACCAACCGTAATTAAGCTTGAATTTTTTTGGTCAACTCTCATTGTCCTGAATTTTAGCAATAAAAAATCTTTATTGTTTTTACCTACTCTTATTTGTTTAAAAAATATTGGCCCTTTGGAGTCTATTTTAATAAGAATGGATACAAGAATGAATAGAGGAAATATAAGTACAAGAAAAAAAAATGAACTTACAATATCAAAAATTCTTTTTGTCATCTCAAGAAATTATTTTTTGAACCGATTCTTCTACCGCTTTGCATATTGCTATCAGATTTTCTTTAGTTAAATCGTAAAAAATTGGGAGTGATATCTCTCTTGAAAAATTATCTTTTGTTACAGGATAGTTTTCTAAATCATACCCTAAATTTTTATAGAAGCTTAATCTAGGAATTGGAATAAAATGTACGTTTACAGAAACATCTTTGTTAAAAATTTCTGTCATTATATTGTCTCTTTGTTCCTCGGTTATTCCTTTTATTCTAAAAGGAAACAGATGATAAGAGGTAGTTTTATGTTCTGTTTGGGTGACTGGAAGTTCTGCCCATGAAAATTTAGAAAAGAAATTCAAATAGTAATCAACAATACTTTTTCTTTTTTCTAAAGTTTCGTTATATCTGCTCAATTCTACTAAACCTATTGCCGCCGAAATGTCTGTCATATTGCATTTGTAGCCTGCCTCCACGATGTCGTATTTCCAGTTTCCTTTTTGCATTTTTGCCAAAGCGTCTTTGTTTTGTCCATGTAAACTAGAAATACACAATTGGTTATATATTTCTTGGTTGTTAAAAGGTGGTTCAAAATTAAATGCAACCGCACCACCTTCGGCAGTAGTTAAATTTTTTACAGCATGAAAAGAAAACACAGAAACATCACACAAAGATCCTGTTAATTTTTGATTGTATCTTGCACCAAAAGAGTGTGCAGCATCTGATAAAACTAATATTCTTCCTAGTTTCTCTTGGTTTATATGTTCTGCTTTAAATTGTGATTTTATTTCTGTAGAATTTACCAAAGCGTTTATTTGGTTGTAATCGCAAGGGAATCCAGCAAAGTCAACTGGCATAATTACCTTTGTTTTGGAAGTAATAGCAGATTTTATTTTTGTGACGTCAATGTTAAAATCGTTAGCATTTACATCTACCAAAACTGGTTTGGCTCCACAATGAATCACTACATTTGCTGTAGCAGAATACGTATATGCAGGCAGAATAACCTCGTCGCCTTCTTTTACTCCAAACCACCTAAGCATTAATTCTAAGCCAGCAGTTGCCGAATTTAAACACAATACATTAGGAACATTTATGTAGGCAGCAATTTCTTTTTCAAATCTTTTTGTTTTGGGTCCAGTTGTTATCCAGCCTGATTTTAAAGTATCAACTACTTCATCAATTATTTTTTGGTCTATTCTTGGTGGTGAAAATGGAATCATAAAATGTTAAATTATAAATTATCGCCCCTTAGTTTTCTAAATCTTTTTCTTGCTTCTACGGTGTAAGAACTTCCGGGAAAATTCTCAATTAATTGGCTGTAATATTTTTTTGCTTTTTCTAAATCGTTTAATTTATAGTGATACAATTCTCCTAAATAAAAGTTGGCATCATCGGCTAAAATATCATCGTTGTATTTTGTAACAATTAAACCCAATAATTCTTCACACTCTAAATATCTTTTTTGCTTGAACCTAATCTTATATTTTTTAAACAAAATATCGTCGTTTAACGAATGAAAAGGATATGCTTTTACAATGGAGTCTAAAGCTAAAATTGCTAAACTATCTTTGTTTTGATATTCCAATAAATCTGCTCTTGAAAAAATTTGCATAGGTTCTAACAAAGAATCTATTCCAAAGTTTTCGGTAATTAACAAAGACAGTTCTAATGCATCGTTTGCTATTAATTTACTTGTGGCGGCCTTTAATACCGATAGTTGACCTTGAGCCCAAAAAAAGTCTCCTTTGTAATACGATAATTTTGCGTTTTTAAATTTTGCCTCTTGTCCCAAAACATCTTGCTTGTATAATTTTTCTACTTGAGAATACAGCAAACTCGCTTCCCATACATCACCCGAAAAAATTAAAACATCTCCAAGCTCCAATTTACATTCTGCTTTTAGTTTTGCGTCACCTCCCGGAATATTAATTGCTTCGTTTAATTGTTCTATGGCCTTGTCTACATCGTTTAAATAAAAAGCGTAAAGGTGACCTAAGCCTTTCATCAAATTTAACGTGCTTGAGTTTTTTCCTTGTTCTTCAATTAAATTTAGGTAAGCAAATTTTAATTGCTCTAATTCGCTGCTGTTATAGTTAGCTGATTTTGTAATTTTAGCATACAAAACATTTACTAATTCTTGACGGCACAAATAAAAATAAGGGTTGTCTTTGCCTTTTGCAATTTCGTAATCGTATATTTTTGTTGCTGCCGAATAATCTTCATTAGAATTTGCCAATTGAGCTAAGTTCACCATTTTCGCCGACTGGTTATTAAGTCTTTTATCTAAGGCTTTTTGTTGATCAAAAGCAGACTCAAAGTTTTTGTCCTGAACTAATAACCAAACTAACATTTCTGTAAATTCAACTTTATCGGGGTTAGCTTGTATTTTTTTTAGCAGCTGCTGCCTCAGCAGTTTTTTATTTTCGGTATTGTTTTCTTCTCCCAAATTTGTTTGCAAAGCATTTTGCACTTGCACCAAATAAATAGAATTAAAATTTATCGATTCCAAGTACTGATCAATCATATTTGCAATATCTCCTTTACCGTTGTATGCTTCGGCCAATTCAAAATAAAAGGGATAAATCCCTCTTAACATTGACTGACCTTTTAAATAAGTTTTGATTGTAAAATCAATCAGGTTTTTTTGTTGAAAAATTCCTGCCAATTGAATTACATCGGATTGATTAGGCGATAATTTATCAATTGCTTTTTCAAATTCTTGAAAAGCAGTTTTTTCATCGCCACTCTTCAAAAAAACTGAGCCTAAGTCAACTTGAAGTTGTGAGGAGTATCCTTGTTTTTTTAGCAGCTTACGAATTGTTTTTTCTGCTGTTTTATACTCTTTTAATTCCAATAAACTATTTATGTAATAATTGTAATTTATTTCATCGGGATTTTTGGAAAATAATTTTTCAAATACTTCTTTCGACTTGTCGTATTCTGCTTTCTCGAAATATTGAATTCCCAATTTTTGCTGTTCAGAAATTTGTGCAGAAACAGTGCTTCCCATTGCTAATTGCAGCAGAAAAAACAAAACAATAACTACACAATTTCTATTTTCTTTTTTCAATTATTTCGTTTATTTGAGGTGTTAATGAATCAACAAGAAAAAAATTTCTAAAGTAGTATTCATTTTTTTTGGTAACGTATTCTCTCAATTTATCGATTGCATTTTTTTCGGTATTTAAGTATTCTAAAGACTTCTTTTCATCTATTTTATTGCCCAAATAGTCGTGCTTTAGATTTTTTAACTGATTAAAACTGTACTCAAATTGTTTGGACAACATTTGTTGTGGCTTAGAATTTGGAATATTGGCAGAATCTGCCTCGTTCAATTCAAACTTACCCGCTTGAGAATAATTTTCAATTAATGCATTGTATTTTTCTTGGTCTTTAATGTCTAAAAAAGACCTGATTTTTAAAATATCATCCTCAACTTTTAGTTCAGCTTTTTTTGCTTTTTCAAAATCTATTTTCAAAAACATATTTTTAGTAGAATCTAGCACCAATGCCAAACTATCTAATGTTTTGGTGTACTTGTCTTCTCGCTTTCCCGAACAAGCAACTAAAATAAAAGCTATAAAAACTAAAAGATATTTGCCCATTAATTTATCCACTCAAATTTGGTGTAAGGAACAAGAACAGATGGAATTTTTATTCCTTTTTCTGTTTGATTGTTTTCTAAAATTGCAGCTACAATTCTTGGCAAGGCCAATGCAGAACCGTTTAAGGTGTGACACAATTTTGTTTTTTTATCTTCGTCTCTAAATCTCAATTTTAATCTGTTGCTCTGAAAAGATTCGAAGTTTGAAACAGAACTTACTTCTAACCATTTTTCTTGTGCAGCAGAATAAACTTCCATGTCGTAGGTCAAGGCAGAAGCAAAACTCATATCGCCACCGCACAATCTTAATGTTCTAAATGGCAATTCTAGTTTTTGCAACAATCCTGCAACATAGCTTCTCATTTCTTCTAAAATGGTATATGAATTTTCTGGGTTTGCAATTTGAACTATTTCTACTTTATCAAATTGGTGCAGGCGATTTAAGCCTCTTACATCTTTTCCGTAAGAACCCGCTTCTCTTCTAAAACAAGGAGTGTATGCAGTATTTTTTACGGGTAAATCTTCTTTCTTTTGAATAGTGTCTCTGTAAATATTGGTAACTGGCACTTCTGCTGTTGGTATCAAATAAAAATTATCTACAGTGCAATGGTACATTTGTCCTTCTTTGTCGGGCAACTGACCAGTTCCAAATCCTGAATCTTCGTTCACTAAAATTGGAGGTTGAACTTCTATGTATCCTGCTTTTTCTGCCTCGTCTAAAAAGAAATTAATTAACGCTCTCTGCAATTTTGCCCCTTTGTTTTTATACACCGGAAATCCTGCACCCGTTAGTTTTACTCCCAGCTCAAAATCAATTAAATCGTATTTGGTGGTAAGTTCCCAATGAGGTGTTGCTTTGTCGTAAAGTTTTGGAATTTCTCCGTGTTCATAAACTACTTCATTGTCTTGAGGTGTTTTGCCAAAGGGAACAGAAGAGTGAGGTAAGTTTGGCAACAAAACTAATTTATCGTAAAGATTTTTTTCTGCTTCGGCTAATTCAACAACCAAGGTTTTAGATTGCTCTTTTAGTTCTAAGGTTTTTTGTTTTAATACATCTGCCTCGTCTTTTTTTCCTTGTTTAAAAAGTTCGCCAATTTGAGCAGCCAAATTATTTTGTTCTGCCAATAGATTGTCTAAATTGGTTTGTACAGATTTTCTATCATCATCTAGCTTAATTACTTCTGCTACCGCTGCGTCAGCATCTTTGTAATTTTTTTTGTTTAGTTTATCTATTGATTCTTGTGTGTTTTCTTTTAATTGCGATACTTGAAGCATAGTGTTTTTTTGAATAGTGCAAATTTAGTATTGTATTTGATAGACTTTTGTTTTTTTAGTGAATAAACAAAAAAAAATCCCCCAAAATTGGAGGATTTAAATTCTTTTAAACTTTTTGATTTTATGCTTCTGCAAATGGAGCTACAGAAACGTAAGATTTGTTGTCTCTGCGTT
Source organism: uncultured Bacteroidota bacterium (assembly GCA_903842515.1). Taxonomy (GTDB): domain Bacteria; phylum Bacteroidota; class Bacteroidia; order UBA4408; family UBA4408; genus CAIMMJ01. The sequence goes on from CAIMMJ010000296.1 coordinate 12,724, forward strand.
TTCTAAATTCTACCATTCCATCAGTTAAAGCAAATAAAGTATGGTCCTTGCCAATACCAACATTTGCTCCTGCATTGTGTTTTGTGCCTCTTTGACGAACAATTATGTTGCCTGCAACGGCTAATTGTCCACCAAAAATCTTAACACCCAATCTTTTACTGTGCGACTCACGACCGTTCTTGGAACTACCAGCGCCTTTTTTGTGTGCCATGTTTTCTTAGTTTATGCTTTAATGTTTTCTATTTGAATTTTTGTGAACTGTTGGCGATGACCATTACTTTTTTGGTAGCCTTTTCTACGTTTTTTCTTAAAAACGATTACTTTGTCACCTTTTAGGTGGTCAATTACCTTGGCGGATACTTTTGCTCCGCTGATAACTGGGGCGCCAATGCTAACTTTGCCATCATTATCTACCAACAATACTCTGTCAAATTCTAACGAAGTATTTACGTCGGCTTCTAAACGATGCACAAATAGTTGCTGGTCTTTTTGCACTTTAAATTGCTGCCCTGCTATTTCTACTATTGCGTACATTTTGTTATAAATTTTTTTAAATGGACTGCGAAAGTACTACTTTTTCTTTATACGACTACAAATTTTGTTTTCAATTCTTGATTTTATGATTTAAATTATTGAAAATCATTTATTTATTATTGAAAAAATTTGTCATAAAATTATGTATTATAATATTAATCCCTTAAAATTAATCTAATAAATTCAATCTACACTTTTATACTCACCTTATTTTTTTCAATCACCTCTTTGTACAAATCCTCGTAGAGAGGCAAAATTTTGGGCAAATCAAATTGTTGGGCCACTTCAAATGCTTGGCGCCTAAATTTTTGAAGAATTAAGGGGTCGCTTAGTATTTTTAGGGCATTTTGGCTCATGTCTTCCACATCGCCAACATTTGATGTAAAGCCCGATACTCCATTTATATTCACTTCGGGCAATCCTCCGGTATTGGTAGAAATTACAGGCACATTCATTGCCATTGCCTCTAAAGCCGCCAAACCAAAACTTTCTGTTTCTGAGGGCAGCAAAAACAAGTCTGCTACTCTTAATAGCATTTCAGGAGTAGTAATTTTTCCTAAAAATTTCACATCGTGGTAGATGTTTTTTTCTCTACACAATTGTTCTATTCTATTTCTTTCTGGGCCATCACCAATCAATAAAAGCTTACTCGGAATTTGTTTTCTTACGTTTTCAAAAATGCCAATTACATCATCTAGTCTTTTAACTTTTCTGAAATTAGATATGTGCATTAAAATTTTTTCTCCACTTGGAGAGTACATTTTTTTCTGGCATATCCCATTGTATTCTTCCTTGTTTTTTAATTGTTCAAAATCAGAAATTGAAATAAAATTTGGGATGACATGAATTTCTTTTTTAATGTCGAAAAACTTGTACGTATCGTCTTTTAAACTTTGCGAAACTGCCGTTACAGCATCACTTTCGTTAATAGAAAAACTAATAACAGGTTCAAAAGAAGCATCTTTCCCAACCAAAGTTATATCTGTTCCGTGTAAAGTTGTAATAAACGGAATGCTTATTCCGTGAGATTTTAAAATTTGTTTGGCAAGGTAAGCCGCACTTGCATGAGGAATGGCATAATGAACATGCAACAAATCTAATTTTTCGTGTTTAACTACGTCCACAAGTTTGCTTGCCAATAAAATTTCATAAGGTTGATAATCAAATAATGGATAGCTAGAAACTATTACTTCGTGGTAAAAAATATTTTCCGAAAAAAAATCCAATCTCACCGGTTGGCTGTAAGAAATAAAATGGACCTTATGGCCTTCTTTTGCCAATGCAATTCCTAATTCAGTTGCTACCACTCCGCTACCACCAAAAGTTGGATAGCATACTATTCCTATTTTCATTTTTTTTCTATTGTTTATGATGATAAATCTTCTTTTGCTTTAACTATTTGTTTATTTTTTATTTGATTTAATTCTATAACATAATGAGACTGAACATTTTTAATTATTTGCTAATGCTTCGGGCAACATCAGCAAAAATGGCGCACTTCTTTCGTAATTTACTTCGTAATAATTTACCCCGTTTTGTAAATTAGCGTAATAGATAGGTCTTTTATCCCAATAGTTTTTTTCAGAAGTAATGCACCAGGCATTTTCTCCCAACATTTTTGCTAAAAACCACTTTTCTAAAAGTCTGGTGGTTCTGCCATTGCCATCTACAAATGGGTGAATGTAAACAAACACCAAGTGAATAAATGCAGCAAAATAAAAAGTTTCTGTTACGCTTAGCCTAGTGTTTAGTAGCAGAGAAATATCGTTAAATAGTTTATCAAGTTCTTGTTTTATAAACTCTGGTTCTATTGCTAAATAATTAAGTCTGCCTTGACTTCGAACACCCACTTTTACAGTTCTAATTTTGCCACGTTCCTTTTTAATGAGTATGTTTTTGGTTAAAATTTCATGAACTTTCAAGATATTAGCAAGGGACAATTCATTTACTCTTGCAAATTGATAGGCTTCAATCAAATCTTCAATTTCTTTAATTTCTTTGGTTTTTAAATGCAAATTGTGTTCACTCGATTTTAAGTAAGTATCAAAACTAACTGTATTGCCCTCGATATTTGAGGAATGTACGGCAGAATTTGCCAAATAAAACTTAAAGTCATTTATACTTTGATGTTTGTTTTTTAATGTTTCATACATTAATTCAACATCAATAGCTAGTTTAGAATTATATTCCTTAAAGTAATTTTCATTTAAAATTTTTAAGCCCGCAATCATAATTCAAATGTAGGAAAAACGAATTACACTCTTTAAAAGTGTTATTAAGAAAAACCAATAATTAACACAAACATAAACACATAAATAATCAATCACCTGTTCTTCCATTAATGCCGGCAACTCTCGGTATTGATATTGCTGAGTCCTCAGCTGTGGCTCAAATCCCGCCTCTTTACTCCCTTTGTAGGTGTTATCACCTACAAACCAATATTCATTTTTATGTACTCAAAATAATATACCATCAATAATCTATCACCTGTTCTTCCATTAGTGCAGGCAACTCTCGGTATTGATATTGCTGAGTCCTAAGCTGTGGTTCAAATCCGGCCTCTCTAATTGAATCTTGAATGCCCTTGCTGGTAAATCTATGAGGTGCTCCGGCAGCTGAAACAACATTCTCCTCAATCATTATACTTCCAAAATCATTTGCTCCAGAGTGCAAACAAATTTGAGCAATCTGCTTTCCTACAGTAAGCCAAGAAGCCTGAATATTTTCTATGTTGGGCAACATAATTCTGCTCATCGCAATCATTCTGATGTATTCGTCGCCACTAACATTGTTTTTTATGCCTTTGTGTCTTCTCAGCAAAGTGCCATCGTCTTGGAAAGGCCAAGGAATAAATGCAGTAAAACCTTTTGCATTTTCTGGTTTTTCGCTTTGCACTTGTCTTAGCCAAACTAAATGTTCAAAACGTTCTTCAATGGTTTCTATGTGTCCAAACATCATTGTTGCCGAGGTGGTTAAACCCAATTGGTGAGCAGCCCTCATTACATCTAGCCATTCTTTTCCACCACATTTTCCTTTAGAAATTAATCTTCTTACCCTGTCGTTCAAAATTTCCGCACCCGCTCCAGGCAAAGAATCCAAGCCTGCATCCATCAATGCTTTCAAAACATCTGTATGGCTCATTTTCTCTAGCTTCGCAATGTGTGCAATTTCCGGTGGACCCAAAGAGTGTAGTTTTAAACTTGGATACAATTGTTTTAGTTCCTTAAAAAGATCCACGTAAAAAGATAGCCCTAAATCTGGGTGATGACCACCCTGCAAAAGCAGTTGTTCCCCTCCATATTTAAAAGTCTCTTCAATTTTTCTTTTATAAGTTTCTATGTCTGTAATGTATGACTCGGCATGGCCCGGAATTCTATAAAAATTACAAAACTTACAATTGGCAATACACACATTGGTGGTGTTCACGTTTCTATCTATAATCCAAGTAACTTTATTGTCAGGTTTTGCTTTTTTTCTGAGCTCATTTCCAACAAAAGCCAATTCAGTGGTAGAAGCATTTTTAAATAAAAATACACCTTCTTCAATGCTCAAAAATTCCTTTTGTAAAGCTCTTTCTAATAAATTATTTATTTCCATACTCTCTGTAAACACCTATTTAAAAAAATTGTTTCACCATCATAATCAATCTATACCAAGTATAAGAATGGATTAATCTTGCGCAAATGTATTTATAATTTTTAAAATTGGATTTGAAGACAGTTTACTTCTGGAATACAAAAACTAGTTTTCAAAAAGATTCAGGTACACTACAATGCTGCCTAAGATAAATGCAACAACAAAAATAAATGCAAGCAATGAACTCTTTTTGAAAGTGCTTCTGAAAAATATTCGCCTGAGCAGAGCCGTAATCAACATTAAAAAACATATAACAAGAGCCAATAAAGAGATAAAAAACAATCCTTCAAAAAAAGAAAGGACTATAAACAACAATACCAATGCTAAACTATTAATTTAAAACTATTCTCAAAATCTACCTAAAAAATCAAAAATTTCTAGCAATTTATTTGATATATAAATATAATATTGGCTTTATCTTAAAACATTTATTTATTTTGTGTGCACATTCAAAATCATGGACACTAAAATTTCACTCGCAAACAAGAAAAAACAAAACGACGCCTCGTTTCAAATTTTTCTTGCCACAGAAAAAACTACTCTCTCTGCTAAACAGTATACTAAATCTGAAATTGAGTTTTATACCGCTGCCAGAAAAGAAAAACAAAGCACCATTCTCATTTCAAAATATCCGGAACAGCACTTGTACTTAATTTTTGATAAAAAAGAAATTAACGACATCAATGGAAATAACCAAAGCGAATTGCTGGAAGAAGTGAGAAGATTAGGAGCAAAAACCTTAGAAATTCTAAAAGCAAACAAAATAAAAAAAGCTGTATTCACAAACTTCACAGATAATACAAACTTCATTATTTCTTTTGCCGAGGGTTTAGTATTAGCCAACTACCAATTCTTGAAATACAAACAAAAAGCAAAAGAAGCCCAAACTTCATTCGAAGAATTAATACTAAACGATTCAAAAATTACTCAAGCACAATGCGATGAATTGTTAGCAATTGTTTCTGCCGTAAATCATACAAGAAATTTGGTAAACGAACCTCACTCAACACTTAATTCTGTTTCAATTTCAAAAGAATTTCAAAAGCTTGGCAAAGCTTATGGATTTAAAGTTGAAGTCTTTAACCAAACCAAAATAGAATCCTTAAAAATGAACGGTTTACTCACCGTTAACAAGGGTAGCGTTAATCCACCTACGTTTACAGTAATGGAGTATAAACCAAAAGGAGCAAAAAATAGCAAACCAATTGTTTTAGTTGGCAAAGGCGTAGTGTACGATACTGGAGGCTACAACATAAAAGTAGGAACTGGCATGGAAACCATGAAATGCGACATGGCAGGAGCAGCAGCTGTGGCCGGAACAATGTGTGCTATAGCTGCAAATAAATTAGAAGTTCACGTAATAGGTTTAGTTCCTGCTACAGATAATTTTATCAATCAAAATGCCTACGTAGCAGGAGACATTATAACATACAGCAATGGAAAAACTGCCGAAATTTTAAACACCGATGCCGAAGGAAGATTAATTTTAGCAGATGCATTAATTTATGCTCAAAAATTTAATCCAGAATTGGTTATAGACTTAGCTACATTAACAGGCGCAGCTGCTGCCGCAATAGGAAAATACGGGTGTGTTGCCATGTGTAATCACAAAGCAAACTTAAGCTTAGAGATGCTAGAAGACTTAGGAAATTTATGCGGAGACAGAGTAGCAACATTCCCCTTTTGGGAAGATTATGACGAACTAATAAAATCAGACATTGCCGAAATAAAAAACATTGGCGGACCTTATGGCGGAGCAATTACTGCTGGCAAATTTTTGTCTAATTTTGTAGATTATCCTTGGATACATTTAGACATTGCAGGTCCTGCTTTTATTGAATCTAATTGGAATTACAGACCAAAAGGTGGAACCGGATATGGTGTAAGATTATTGTATAATTTTTTAAAATAGAAAAAAATTAAATGGAAGATAAATTAATTAGGGTAGGAGTTAGCATTGGCGATCCAAATGGAATTGGCATGGAAGTTATAATCAAAACTTTTATGGACAATAGAATGATGCAAATGTGCACACCCATAGTTTATGCCTCTTCAAAAACAGCTTCCTTTCACAGAAAAGCACTTGGCATAAACGATTTTAGTTTTAATTTTATTAAAACTGCCGAACAAGCAAATCCCAAAAACGCCAACCTAATAAACGTTTGGGAAGAAGAAATTGTAATTGAATTGGGTAAGGATACCCAAACAGGAGGTAAATATGCTTTAAAGTCATTTGAAGCTGCGCTAAAAGATTTAAAGGAAGGTAAAATAGACGTTCTTGTTACAGCACCTCTAAATAAGCACAACATTCCCTCTGAAAAATCAAAGTTCATTGGTCACACGGAATTTCTCACCAACTACTTTGCCTCCCAAGATCACTTAATGATGATGGTAGGAGATGAGCTAAGAATTGCCACCGTAACCGGTCATATACCTTTATCCGAGGTGGCCTCTACTTTAAGCACTCAAAAAATAGAAAACAAAGCAAAAATATTCTTAAAATCTTTAACTGAAGATTTTGGAATTCGCAAACCAAAAATAGCGCTACTTGGTTTAAATCCTCATGCTGGCGACAATGGATTGTTAGGTAAAGAAGAAGAAACAATAATTCTACCAGCCATTAATAACCTAAAAAACGAAGGCCATTTAGTGTACGGCCCATTTGGGGCAGATGGCTTTTTTGGCTCAGGAAACTTTACCAAATTTGATGGAATATTATCCATGTACCACGACCAAGGTTTAGTGCCTTTTAAAACACTAGCATTTGAGAATGGCGTAAATTTTACAGCCGGACTTTCTGTTGTTAGAACTTCCCCAGACCATGGCACAGCTTACGACATTGCAGGAAAAAATTGTGCCAACGAACAATCCTTTAGAAGTGCAGTTTACTTGGCTCTGGATATTTTTAACCAAAGAAAGAACTTAAAAGAAACTACTGCCAATCCATTAAAAATTTCCTTTCAAAAAAGAGAAAGATAAAATGAATAATAACTATTGCAACAGCATTTCACACTACTCCAGATTACAAACAAGAGAAGTAAAAATTGGTGAACTTTTAATGGGTGGACACAACCCTATCCGTATTCAAAGTATGACAACAACCGATACCATGAATACGAAAGCAACCGTTGAGCAATCTATAAGAATGATTGAAGCAGGATGCGAATTGGTAAGGATTACGGCCCCAAGTTTGAATGAAGCAAAAAATTTAGAAAATATAAAAAACGAAATTCGTAATAGCGGTTACAATACCCCCTTGGTTGCCGACATACATTTTACTCCTAATGCAGCCGAATGGGCAGCTAGAATTGTAGAAAAAGTAAGAGTAAATCCTGGAAATTACGCCGATAAAAAGAAGTTTGAGGTAATTGATTATACCGAACTTTCTTATGTAGCAGAATTAGAAAGGATTAGAGAACGATTTACTCCATTGGTAAAAATTTGTAAAGAGTACGGCACTGCCATGAGGATTGGAACAAACCACGGCTCATTAAGTGATAGAATTCTAAGTAGATATGGCGATACACCGCTTGGCATGGTAGAGTCGGCAATGGAATTTTTGAGGATTGCAGAAGACAATAATTTTTACAACATTGTACTTTCCATGAAAGCCTCCAATACTAGAGTTATGGTGCAGGCTTACCGCTTGTTGGTGAACAAAATGCTGGAGGCAAATATGAACTACCCTTTGCACCTTGGCGTTACCGAAGCCGGAGATGGTGAAGATGGAAGAATAAAATCGTCAGTTGGCATTGGAACATTACTAGAAGATGGACTTGGCGATACAATAAGAGTATCACTTACCGAAGAACCTGAGTTTGAAATCCCAATTGCAAAAGAATTGGCAGAAAGGTATTCAAAAGCTAGAGAGAAATCAAAAATAAGCGAGTTCACAGAGCAAGAAAAAATTACGTTAAATAGTCACTACAATCCATTTGATTACCAACGAAGAAATTCAAGCGAAGTATTAAATTTTGGAGGACACCATGTTCCAAGAGTAATTGCCGATTTTAGTAAAAACGAAAAAATTTCGCCTGCTACTTTTTTCTCTTCAGGTTACTCCTACAGTGTTACTTTAGACAAATGGAACCTAAGCGAAATGGCATGTGATTATGCTTATCTAGGAGACAATGCGATAGATTTTGATATTCCAGGAACTTTAGGAATAATTCAAAACCATCAAACTTGGGAAAATAATAAAAACACGGAAAGGCATTTTCCGCTATTTTGTGGAGAGGAGTTTTTTAATTCGAGCGAAACCCACCCTACACTTAATTTTGTAGCTGTAGATTTTGATTCTCTTACAGAAAATTTGATGTCAAAAATTAATTCATCACAAAATATTGTTTTAGTATTAGACAGTTTTTTAGATTTTCCAATGCAAGAGCAGAGAGGTGTATTTTTTAAACTTATTTTAAACAATTGTAAAGCACCTGTTGTAATAAAAAACAATTACAAATCCTTTAGCGAAACTCAATTGCAATTGTATTCTTCTACTGATTTTGGTGCATTGTTACTTGATGGTTTTGGCGACGGAATGTGGCTAAAGACGATTGATTGTGGCACACCGGTTTCAAACAACAGGTTGGCTTTTGGAATTTTGCAAGCTGCTAGAACAAGAGTTTCAAAAACAGAATACATTTCTTGCCCATCTTGCGGAAGAACATTGTTTGACTTGCAAGAAACAACAGCAAAAATTAGAGAAAAAACAGATCACCTTAAAGGTATAAAAATTGGAATCATGGGCTGCATTGTAAACGGTCCGGGCGAAATGGCTGATGCAGATTATGGATATGTTGGCGTAGGTGTGGATAAAATTACACTTTACAAAGGAAAAGAAGTTATACAAAAAAATGTTCCATCAAAAGACGCCGTAGATTCACTTATAGAGCTCATAAAAGAACACGGTGATTGGATAGATAAGGAAAAAATCACTTAGTAGATTTCTGTAAGTTTTCACATATTTTAGTTCGGATTTGTTTTTTATTAATTTTTTTTTGGATTATAAATTATAATGATATAAATTTACCTTTTAAACTTGCTCAAAATGGTAAATAAATACAAATTAATTGGTAATTTAATCTTCACATTATTTCTTGTTTTTGGAAATAATGTAAATTCTCAAGTTACAATTACCCCAGGAGATACAACGGTTTGTGCAGGACAATCTGTTACATTAAATGCAACAGGTGTTGGTGGTGGAGGGCCAGTATCAGGAATCAATACCAATACTTGCACTTCCGCTGGTACTGCTGTTGCTGGTCTAACCGACGACAATGTTCAAGGTCCTTTTCCTATTGGTTTTAACTTTTGTTTTTATGGTAATAATTACAATCAAATTTGGGTAGGTTCTAATAACTGGGCAGGTTTTTCTGGAGGACAAACAGGGACTTGGGTAACGACAACAATTCCAAATGCTGGAGCTGGAACTCCAAAAAATTGTATCATGTCTCCTTGGCAAGATATTAATCCAGGCACAGGTGGCACAGTAAGAAGAAACCTAATTGGCACTGCTCCTAATAGAAAATTAACAATTTCTTGGTGCAACGTACCAATGTTCTCTTGTGCAGGTATTTTATATTCAAGCCAAATAATTTTGTACGAATCCACAAATATTATTGAAACACACATTTTAAACAGGCAACTTTGCGCCACATGGAACAGTGGAAATGGAACACATGGTTTACATAATTTAGCTGGTAACCAAGCAACCGTTGTGCCAGGAAGGAATAACACTCCTTGGGCTACAACTAATGATGGAAAAAGATTCACTCCATCTGGTCCAGGTACTGGTTGCGGACAAACAACTGCATACACAATTTCAGATATCCCTTACAATCCTATTTATGGAGAGCCACCTGTAATAACTTGGTATTTGCAACCAGACTTAGTTAATCCAATTGGTACAGGTCCTTCAATTACAGTATCCCCCAATGTAAGTCCTGCGGTTTACGTTGCATCACTTGGGCCGAGTAATGGAGGAGGAGCTGGTGCTCCGCCTTTTGACGAGGCTACTGTAACAATTGATGAGCAAATTGTTTCTACCACTGTTGTTGACATTGCTTGTAATGGTGGAATCGGCGGAAGTATTACTGCTTCAGTCCCCAGTTTTGGACCTTGGACTTATGTCTGGGCTGATTCCCTTGGTATTCCCGTCCAGCAAGATGTTTCCATTAATACACCATCTGTGTTAAATCCACCCGGTGGTGGAATCTACTTTGTTCAAGTTACCGATAATATAGGTTGTGTTTTTAATGCTACAGATACAATAGTTGAACCCACACCCATAGAATTAAACTTAACACAAATAGACAGTATGTTGTGCTTGGGCGATAACTCTGCACAATTTACCGTTGTAGCATCAGGTGGAACACCAAATTATGCATACACATCTGTGCCCCCGACCCTCGGTTTTAATGGAGTTTTTACACCAACTGTTGGAGGAATTTATGATGTTACCGTTACCGACAACAACAATTGCACAGTAAGTTTACCTGTTAACGTTTATCAGATTCCCGTTCCATTTGAGATTATTGTTGACACAGTTAAGCAAATTAGATGTTTTGGAGACAACAACGGCGAAATAATTATCATTCCCATTGGTGGTTTACCGCCTTATACATTTACTTGTGCTCAAAATTCTGCATTAAATAATTCTACGGGTCAATTTACTAATTTGGCACCTGGTCAATATACAATTACATGCGAAGATTCTTATGGATGTTCTTTTACAGTTGATGAAACTATATCACAACCTAATACGCCACTTTCTGCCAATATCATCAGTCAAACACCTGTAATATGTTACGGAGATTCTACAGGGAGAATAATTGTTCAGGCAATTGGTGGTACTGCGCCATACAATTTTTCTAATAGCTACAATACCCTTTACGATAATCCCGCACAATTTATTGATGTTTTTCAAGGTCCCGATAACATGTTTGTAGTAGACGCCAACGGATGTTTTGTTAACATACCTTATGTGATGGTAGGTCCTGCAAATCCATTAACTTTAGACACTCTGTTTTTTCAAAATGTATTGTGCTTACCCAGCCAAGATGGAACAATTTCTTTGGATGTAACTGGTGGTTGGCCAATAAATGGAATAGTATATAATTTTGATTTGTATGAACAACAACCCGATGCAACCTATTCTAATGTTTTATCTAACCAAACAGGTGTATTTGGCAACTTGGGAGAGGGAGCTTATTATGTTGTTGTAACTGATGAATTAGGCTGTTCAGATTCTCTTGTATATGATATAACAAGTCCGGATTTTGAATTGAGCGGAAATGTAATTGTACATACAGATAATATTTGTTTTGGTGGAAACACAGGAAGAA
>CAIMMJ010000297.1 GCA_903842515.1 uncultured Bacteroidota bacterium
ATTTCTCTTCTCTTTTAATACTTTTGTATCTAAAAAATTATAGTCTGCACTTCCAATAACAACGTCTGCATCGTATTTTTTTGAATTGCAACTAACGGAATTTATATTTCCGTTGTTGTTGTATTCAAAATTTGTTACAGCAGAATTAAACACAAAATTCACACCCAAAGATTCTGCCAATTCCTTCATCCCTTTTACTATTTCAAACATTCCTCCCATAGGGTACCAAGTTCCTAATTGCATATCGGCATAATTCATTAGGCTGTATAGTGCAGGCGTATTTTGTGCTGTTGCTCCCAAAAACAAAACCGGAAATTCTAGGAGTTGAAGAAGATGAGGATGTGAAAAATATTCTCTTGCATGTTTGTAAAAACTTTTAAAAACATTTAATCGCATTACATCTCTCATTAAATCTATGCTGGCAAATTCCATGAGAGAAAGGCCCGGCTTGTGCACCAAATCATTTATTCCAACATTGTATTTGTAAGCTGCATCATTTAAAAATTGCTCTAATTTTTCTCCGCTTCCTTTCTCGTACTGCTCAAATAAATTTTTTAATTCCTGCATATCCGAAGGAATATTTACCGCTTTTCCATCATCAAAATAAACGGAATAAGAAGGCGACAATCTTTTTAATTGGTAATAATCAGAAGGCTTTTTTCCAAAATCTGCAAAAAACTTTTCAAAAATATCTGGCATCCAATACCAACTTGGTCCCATGTCAAAAACAAAACCTTCTGCCTCAAATTTTCTTGCCCTTCCACCTGCCATTTCATTTTTTTCGAGAACTGTAACTTCAAAACCATCTTTTGCTAAATAACATGCGGCAGACATTCCCGCAAAACCTGCACCAATAACTACTGCTTTTTTCTTAGCCATTTTATTTTACAAAATTATTCTACAAAACTATAAACTAATAAACAAAAAACCCCACTTAATTGCGGGGCTTTTTTGATTATCTAAAATCTTTTAAATCTTTCATTAGCTTTTTTCGAGCCAAAAAAATTCTGCTCTTTACAGTTCCTATGGGGAGATTAAATTGATCTGCAATTTCTTTGTATTTGTACCCTTCAAAATACATCAAGAAAGGTACTCTTAAATCTTCTTCTAAGTTTTCTAACACTAATTTAATGTCTTTGTGTGCAATTTGAGACAAGGGAGAAACCTCACCGTTGTGCTGTGGTATATTTATAAAGTATAAATCTTTGGTGGTATCTACAATTTGTTTTGTTTTTATATTTCTTCTGTAATTGTTGATAAAAGTATTTTTCATGATGGTGTATAACCAAGCCTTTAGGTTAGTAGCATCTGTAAATTTGTCTTTGTATAGAATTGCTTTGTAAAATGTGTCTTGCAATAAGTCTTTTGCTTCTTCTGCATTTTGCGTTAAGCTAATGGCAAAATAATTAAGAGGAGTTTTAAAACTCATTACTTTTTGATTAAATTCTAAAGTTGACATACTTTTTGTTTTTGTTTAAGTTTATATTAAAATGATTAAACATTTATTTTGTTTAACAAATGTATGAAGAGATTAAACAAAACCAATTAAAATTAACAAAATAAATGTTAATTACTTGATTTGCATATCTTTAAATGTTAGCATGGCCCGTTTAAATTAACATTCTTACACCGAACGGGATAAAACACCATGTTTAACAACAACATTTTTTGCTTAAACAAAACTCTCACGTACTATTTTTTATTGCCCATGTTTAAAAACGAAAAACTTATATTCGTAAAAAATAAAAATGAAGGCAGCCATTATTGGATATTCCGGGCAAATAGGTGAGATTTTAACGCAAACATTAGCAGATTCTATAAATTGTGAAACTCTATATTTAATTGGAAGAAAGAATCCAACATGTGAATCAAAAAAAATTGTGTTTATCAAAACTGACTTTTCAGATAGTTCAATTGATAAAATAAAATTGGAACAGTTAACATCATTGTTTATTTGTATAGGAACAACAAAGAAAAAAACACCAAAAAAAGAAGAATATTTTTTTGTAGATTATACTATTCCTGTGAGAGTTGCAGAGCAATTAAAAAAATACAACTGTAAAAATGTTTTTGTTGTTTCGGCATTAGGAGCAGATTCAAGTTCATCCAATTTTTATTTAAATACCAAAGGTAAAATGGAAGAAAAAATAATTTCTTTAAATTATGATGTTTGCGGAATTGCAAGACCTTCGTTGTTGCTAGGAAACAGAAAAGAATTTAGATGGGGAGAACTAATAGCAAAATATATTTTTAAGATTATAAATCCTTTATTAATTGGTTGGCTAAAAAAATACAAAGGAATTGAAGCCGCACAAGTAGCAGAATCTTTGGTGTGGATGAACACCAATCAAAAAGAAAAAATAAAAATTTATGAAAACAAAGAATTATTGGACTTATGAAATTAAAATATTGGCTCCTACTACTAAGTTTCATAAACGTTTTTAATTACTGCAGGGCTCAAAAAATTACACCAGGCTTTTCTGGCAAAGAATACCGAGAGTTGCTTGTGTTAAATTGGAATCAGTACGATACTTCAAAAGCAAAAACAGATTTGCGCTACAAAAGAATATTTAGATCAACCGAAGGAAGTTTAAAGAATCGTTTTGATATATGGCTAAGAAACGACTCTGTAGGTGTAATTAGCATAAGAGGAACAACATCGGATCAACTGTCGTGGATAGAAAATTTTTATTCGGCAATGATTCCTGCTACTGGAAAGATTACAAAAACCAATGGAAAAGTATTTGATTACAAGTTGGCCCAGCGAACAGATGCAATGGTTCATACCGGTTGGGTTTTAGGATTAGCAGATATGTACGAAGAACTAACTGCACAATTAAAAACAAATTATAAAAACGGGATAAAAGAATATATAATTTTTGGACACAGCCAAGGTGGAGCGCTTGCCTTTTATGTTAGGTCGTATTTAGAATACATAAGCGATGTAGATTTCCCCTCAGATTTAAAGTTTAAAACCATTTGCAGCGCTCCCCCAAAACCCGGCAACATGTATTATGCTTATGACTTTGATTTTATAACAAGAGATGGTTACGGTTATAGGGTGGCGAACACTTTAGATTGGGTGCCCGAAACTCCATTAACCTCTCAAACTGCCACTGACTTCAACAGCATAAATCCTTTTAAATTTAGAAATGAAGCATTAAAAAAACAGCCCGTTTTTACACGAGCTTATGCCAATTATGCCTACAACAAAATGGATAAATCAAGCAAAAAGGCTTCAAAGATGTTCAAAAAATATTTGGGAAATAAGGCAGGGAAAATCATCAAAACAACATTTCCATTATACAAAGAACCAGAATACATTAACCAAACCAATTACACTCCCGCAGGGGTTCCAATAATTTTAGCAGCTGAGGAAGAATACAATAATTTATTTAAAGAAGGCAAAAGTGTTTTTATTCATCACATGTATGAGCCTTATATTTTTTTGAGTAAGAAGTATTATCCTTAAATTTATTTTTCTGACGTTACACCAAAATACTTGGGCTTACCTATATTTGAAGTGATTGTATTTTTTGAAATTCCCCCGCCACAGTATAATCCAAAACTATATTTTGGTTTGGAAATAGAATTAGAAAATATTAAAACAA
>CAIMMJ010000298.1 GCA_903842515.1 uncultured Bacteroidota bacterium
GGTAACTCCAGTTTCTCTCTCTCCGTTTAATATTGCCCAATTTATTGGAGCTGCTCCTCTGTACTGAGGGAGCAACGAAGCATGAAGATTAAATGTTCTTTTGCTTGGCATTTTCCAAACTATTTCGGGCAACATTCTAAATGCAACCACCACAAATACATCAGCATTTAATGAGTGCAACTGTGCTATAAATTCTTCGGATTTTAATTTCTCTGGTTGCAGAACCAATAAGTTTTTGCTCAATGCATATTCTTTAACCTCGGAGGATTGTAATTTTTTTCCTCTTCCTGCTGGCTTATCAGGTGCAGTTACAACTGCTAATACATTAAAATTTTCATCAACTATTTTGCTCAACACGCCAACAGCAAATCCGGGTGTTCCAAAAAAAACTATTTTCATTTAATTAATTATTTCTTGATTCTTAAATTGTAAAGTGTACAAATGTTTGTAATAACTACCTTTTGAAATAAGTTCAGTGTGACTTCCACTTTCAATAATATTTCCGTTTTGCAAAACTAAAATTTTATTTGCATTTAGTATGGTGCTCAATCTATGTGCAACAATTATGGATGTTTGATTTTGGGTTATTTTTAAGGTGGCCAATTGAATAAGCTGCTCAGATTCACTATCTATGTTTGAGGTAGCCTCATCTAGTATTAATATTTTTGGATGATTTACAAAGGCTCTAATAAACGATAGTAACTGTTTTTGCCCTGACGATAAACTGCCGCCTCTTTCTTTTACATCAAAATCTAATTTGCCCGGAAGTTTATTGATGAATTCCCAAATGCCAATTTCTTTGGCTGCACTAATTATTTGCTCATCGCTAATTTCTTTATTGCCTAGTGTAATATTGTTTCTTATTGTATCTGAAAACAAAAAAACATCTTGATGTACCATTCCAATTTGATTTCTTAAAGAACTTAATTCGTAGTGATCCAACTCTATGTCATCAATGAAAATTTCGCCTTTAGTTTTTTGGTAAAATCTGTTCACTAAGTTTATAATGGATGTTTTACCCGAGCCGGTTGTTCCTACCAATGCAATAGTTTCGCCTTTATTTACTTCAAACGAAATTCCTTTTAACACATAATTAGTCTCTGTTATTTCTGCAGCAGAATTATCTGCAGCTGCAGATTCGTAACTGAACCAAACGTTGTTATAAGCAATATTTCCTTCTATAGAATTTGCAGAAATTTTACCCTCATTTTTTATCGAATAGTTTGTTTCTAATAATTTAAACACTCTTTCGGCACACACAATTCCCATTTGAAGTGTATTAAATCTATCCGCCAATTGCCTAATGGGCCTAAAAAGCATATTTATATACATGGTAAACGATAAAATAATTCCCAATGTATATTTTTCTTGCAGTGCACCTTTTGCTCCCCACCAAATAAGCAAACCCAAAGAAATAGCAGAAAGAACTTCAACCACCGGAAAAAAAACAGAATAGGCCCAATTAGATCGGATGTGAGCTTGGCGATGTTCCTTGTTTAACACATCAAATTTTAGTGCTTCGTCGGCTTCTTTGTTAAACATTTGTATAATAGAAACTCCTGTAATGTGCTCTTGAACAAAAGAATTTAAGCTTGCCACAGCATTTCTTACATCCTGAAAAGATTTTTTTATGGCGTTTTTAAAAATATAGGTGCTGTAAATCAAAACAGGTATTGTGCTTAAACTTATTAAACTCAATTGCCAATCGGTGTAAAACATTACAGAGGTAATGATTAGTATTTTTAATAGATCGCCTAAAATCTCTAAAAATCCTTGCGAAAAAACATCGGCAATGTTTTGTATGTCAGATATTGTTCTTGTTACCAACAATCCAATGGGATTTTTGTCAAAAAAACTGGCCTTAAAACCGGTGAGGTGCTTAAAAAGCTGCGTTCGTAAATCATAAATTACATTTTGACCAATTTTGTTGGTAAAATACATGGAGCTAAACAGCAAGCCACATTCTAAAAACAACACACCTAAAATATAAATGGTAAACTCTAAGAGTTTTTGTTGATTGGGCGTGCTTACAAAATGATCAAAAGAATATTGTATGAGCCAAGGCCTTAAGGGTGTTATAAATGCAAGGCTTAAAGTAAAAATTAAGGAAGTGTAAAAAAGCGATGTGTAGGGTTTGGTGAAACTTAAAACCTTAACAAAAACATCAACATCTAATTTCCCTTTTTTCTTACTCACAATGCACCTTAATTATTGCTGTTATTGAACTCCATTGGAGAGTTTGCTATTAAAAAATCCATAGCTAAAGTAAATTATCAATCCCCCAACCAGCCATGCAAAAAATCCTATCCAATTGCTTATTCCAAGCTCACTCATCATATACAAACAGCTAATTAATCCTGCCAAAGGAATTAAACTTAAATCGTGTTTAAATGCCAACACTGCCATCACTACACAAAAAATTAAAAATACCCAAAATGGAATTCTGTGTTTAAATGTTTCCCATCCGCCTTTAAACATTTCATCTTCTGTTAAACCAAATTCTAATAAGGTGTTTTTGTATTCTTGGTAATCTTTTTTTTCTAACCAAAATTGCAATGGATTTTCTTCTTCAAATATTTTGGCATCTAGTCCATGATTGCTTTGTGCCAGCATCAACCAATCTGCTTTTTTTGCACTAGATGTTTGCTTCAACAGATTCTCTGCATCTTTTATTTTTCTTCCCTTAAAAAAATCTTTTGTTTCTTCTGGTTTCAATGAAAATGAGAGCACTACGGACAATATAAACAGGGCAGGGAAGATGTATTTAGAGTTGATGTACGTAATCTTAAATTTGGGTTGAGGAATGTCTTTTTTCTTCTCGAGAATTAAAACGCCTCCACACACCAATAAAAATGCAAACAAAGTTCCTA
>CAIMMJ010000299.1 GCA_903842515.1 uncultured Bacteroidota bacterium
AAAAAAAATAGAAGAATATTTATTAAACCATTAAACCATCAATAGAAAAGAAAGTCCAACTGCAAAATGAACAACAAAAATTTAAATATTGAAACTGATTTTGAGCAATTAAAAAAGATAGCTCCAACTCTTTTTTCTATATCTAAAGAGGAAGTTTTTTATGTTAAAGATGGCTATTTTACTGATTTTAAGGGCGAAATTGAAGCTTTGTGTTTGATAAAAAAATATGATTCTTTTGAAATTCCAGAGGGATATTTTCAAAGTTTAACTGCCACTATAAATGAGCTTGCATTAATTTCAAAGTCAGAAAATTTTTCTGCACCTGAAAATTATTTCCAAAATTTTCCTCAAAAAGTACAGAAATTGGTTCAACCTTCTTTTAAAGGAGTATTTGATTCGCCGCAAAATTACTTTGAAAACCTGCCTCAATTAGTTCAAAAAAGAATTTATGAGCAAAACAATAAGCCTCGTTTTGCTTTTCCTGCGCCTGTAAAATACAGTTTGGCTTTTGCCACTGCCTGTGTTGCATTGTTTGTGTTTGTTAAAGGGTTTTATTTTGAAGAAAAAAAATCTAAATCAATTCCAACAATAATGGCTAATAAACCAGAAACAAATGAAAATGTAGAGCCAATAAATATAGAAATTAAAGAATCGGCTAAACAAATAATCGAAAGTGAAAACTCACACGAAGAGTTACACTACGTTTTGGATGAAATAAACAACGAGGATTTAGAAAATGCAATTGCCGCTCAATCTAAAGTAAATATAGAGCAAGACGAGCTGTATAATTATTTACTGGAAAGTGGAATTGATGAAACTGCCTTAACTGATGCTATTTAAAAAAATTAAAATGTGGTATAAATATAAAATATGGTGGGTGATAATTTTAACAGGATTTTATTCTGTTGCAGCGCTATCCCAAAACAACGATAAAAAAGAAAAGATAGAATCTTTTAAAGTTGCATTTATTACTCAAAAATTAAATTTAACAACCAAAGAAGCACAACTCTTTTGGCCTGTTTATAATGAGTATTTAGATAAAATAGAAGTCTTAAAAAATTCTAGAAAGAAAGAATTAAGATCGGCAAGTATCAACATAGAAAGCTATTCTGATAAAGATTTAGAATTGATGTTAGACAACGAATTTTTATCAAAAGAAAAGGAAGTGGAACTGGGGAAAGAGTATTTTAATAAATTCAAAAGTGTTATTCCGGTAAAAAAGGTAATATTGCTTTACAAAGCCGAAGATGAATTTAAGAGAGAATTATTGCGTCAAATTTCAGGTAAGTAAAACATGACTAAAAAAAAATATTACTTCTTTATTCTTTCTTTGATCTCTGCGAATTGTTTTAATGCATACTCTCAAGAAGTTAAAAAAGACGAGCCCAAACATTATATAAAACCCACCTTTTATATAAATAGACTTGTTACTGGAAAAAGAACTTTTAAAACCAACAAAAATGAAAATTATTCTTTTGCTCAAAGTAATTTTGGTTTTTATTTTCCCATATACACCAATACTAAGCCAAATGTTGGCGATAAAATAGGCAGTGTATTTCAAATTATTGGCACAGGAAATGTTTCCAGGGCAATTCCAAAATTTAATTTTATCTCCAGCAAACACACCCTTGTAAGAACAAATTTTGGATTAAGTGCAATGCTCAATACCGGAACAAAAAATGTATTTTTTGCCAATGTATTGCCCTTTATTGCAGAAGATCGTTCGTCTTTGCAATACAAGCCAAGTGTTAGGCTTACGTATATGTTTATTTACAATAGAACAGTAAGCGAACGATTTAGTTATCGCATAGGTTATGCAAAAACATATTTGCTTTCGGGCAGCCCAAGGCAACCAATTTTAGGCATTAGAGTGGGTAAATTCGATAGATTCCATTTTAATTTTCAGTATCCAAGATATGTTTCATTTGATTGGCCGCTAGACGAACACATTACAATTAGTTTATTTAATAAAGTGATGGGAGGAATTTACGGAATGAGAAATGTAGAATTTAGAGGCGATACATACAATTCTGTACTCTTTAAGCGTCAAGAAAAATTAACCGGTTTAGAGTGGGATTACAAATCGGATAATCTTTTGTCTTTTTTCTTTTCTGCTGGATTCGTAGGAAACAACAGTATAATTTTGAATGAAGTATCTTCAAAAAAAATAAACAGGTATTTTTTAGATGTTATGCGTTCAAATTTTATAGCTGCCAAACTTGAACCTTCTCTTTTTATAAATTTGGGAGTTCAATTAAGTTTTGGAAAAGCAAAAAAAATCTACAACAATTTATCTATGTATGATGCCATAGACTTAAATACAAATTTCGGTAATGGCGATAACAATGATGCCATGAAATCTGCACCAATTCCATATATACCCTCTCAGCTAAAACTTAAAGCCATTCAACTGAAAGACGTAGAAGATTTGTTTGAACTTGAAGATATAAATTAGCGGTACGACAGGTTATTTAAAACTAATTTCTGTAGCACCGTAACCAAATTTATTATAGTCAGCATCTTTGTGTTTTGCAAAACTATAATCTTTTAATTTTTCTAAAATATTATCTTTTAATACTCCTTTTCCTACACCGTGAATTATTATTAGTTTTTTGTATCCTTGAGAAAATGCAGTGGAAACATGTTTTTCAAATGCAATTAATTGAAAATTTAATTTCTCTCCTGCAGTCATTCTGCCTGCGTTTTCTGTAAGTGCTTCAATGTGCAGATCAACTATTAATTCCTCTTTATAATTTGTTGTGGGAGGTTTAGCAGCAAAGTTTTTTGATTGTGATTCTTGATTTATGTTAAGAAGATTTTTTTGTAGTAAATTATCGTTAATTATTTTTTCGCTCAACAACATTCTAAAAAATCCCGCTATAGCAATTGAATTGTGATAGGTGGGCACTTCGTCTCCCAACAAAATAGAATTACCAATTTTTATTGTATCTTCTATTAATCCAAAAACTTCGCTAGATTTTTCAGGAACCGGAAGGAGTTGAATTTTTATACTTTTTAAATCATTTAAGTCATCAATCTCAAAAAAATCTGAATTTGATTTTGCTTTAATACAATTATAAAACAATCTTTTGTGGTTGTTCTTTTCAGAAAAAAATAATGCAACTAAAAAATCGTAACCACAATTATTAATGAGTTTCATTTTTTTTGTTCTGTTATTTTCTTCCTTTTCCGGAATAAACAAATACAAGGCGTTTTCTAAATTTATTTGTGCGTAGTCTTTTTCTGGAGCAAACTCTTTTTGTGGTTCTTTTTCGCTAAAAATTTTTACAATTTTATTTAGAGGTGTGGGCCAATCAAAACCAGATTCATCCTCTACAATAGCTTCATTTCCTCTGAAAGATTTTATAATTCCTTCGCCTTTAGATTCAAGAAACCTAACACGTTCGCCAATGTAAAAATGTGTGCTCATAATTTTAGCTTCTGCTAGAATCAGAAAGTACGTGTGTAAATTTTTTCAAGAGTTTTAAACTTGACACTATAACAACTATTGGCACATTAATTTTTAGGAGTAATTCTTGAGAAAAATTAAATGATCCCGGATAAAAAAATTGCCTTACTAAAATAATAAAATTAAAAGCAATTAATGTTGCCAAAACCCCAGAGTACTCTCTTCTTAGGACTGCTTTTAATGAAAAATTCATTTCTGTTTTTTCATAATTTTTAAATGATGGGATAAAAGCTGGAATTTTTAATGACCAATTGATGTATGTTTGACCGAACTTGCGTTCTAAAAATCTTTCTTCGGCAAACATTATTCTCTCGTAATACAACCAATAAAGCAAGCAAAACGAAAACAAAAACCAGAGGTTAAATGTAAAAATTACAATTCCTAACCACATTAAAAAGTTTCCTAAATACAGCGGATGCCTAAGAACAGAGTAAATACCTTTGCTATTTAATTCTTCGGCCACCTGTTCTTTTGTATTTCTTCCGGACGTGCCCTTTGGCGTAATGCCAATAGTAATAGCTCTAATTACTAATCCTAGGAATGATACTACAATTGCAAGAATTGTAAACGCAAGGTAAACTTCATTTGTTATCCACAAGTAGGAATTGAACTTTATTGCAGGAACTGCCAGTACAAATAATAGTAAAGGTAGTTGACCGCGGTATTTGAAGAGCCACTTGCCCGATTCTTCCATTGAATGTAATAAAGCCATTAATTTTTATTGATTTAAATTTATTTTTTTATATTGCGATTGAATTTCACAAAAGTATCAATAAAGAATTAATAAAACATGGCAAAGGCAAAATCAAAACCTGTTTATACAAAATTTGAAATGGAGTTTCCAATTCATGCGTCAAAGAGTAGTTTGTATAGTTATTTATCTACTCCGGGGGGGCTTTGCATGTGGTTTGCAGACAATGTTAATTTACACGATGAAAAATTTGTATTTTTCTGGGAAGGAAATTCTCAGGAAGCGGAGATACAAGGTAAAAAGGAAAATCAATTTATCAGGTACAGATGGTTGCATGAGCCCGATTATACTTTTTTTGAATTTAAGATAAGTACAGATGAAATTACCGGAGACGTTGCACTTTTAGTTACCGACTTTGCTGAAGATGAGTCTGCTGTAGAAAATGCAAAATTATTATGGGAAAGTCAAATTGATGATTTACACCATGTTTTGGGTGCATAATTTGACTGTATATTTGCCTCATTTTTTTAATTAAATTTTCTTGAAGACGATAGATAAATATATCTTAAAGGCATATTTAGCTCCTTTTTTCCTTACTTTTTTTGTAATACTTTTTGTGTTGTTGATGCAGTTTGTTTGGAAGTACATTGACGATCTTGTGGGCAAAGGACTGGAATGGTACATTATTTTAGAACTTCTTTTTTATGTGTCTGCAACTCTTGTTCCTTTGGCTATTCCGCTAACAATTCTTCTTTCTTCCATAATGACTTTTGGAAATTTAGCCGAGAATTATGAGCTTACTTCTTTTAAGGCAGCGGGAACTTCTTTGCAAAGAATTTTTAGGCCATTGGTTTATTTTTCAGTATTACTTTCTGCCACTGTTTTTGTTTTTTCTAATTATGTATTGCCGGTTGCCAATTTAAAAATGGGTTCTTTGTTGTATGATATTTCCCATCAAAAGCCTACACTTGAATTGCAAGAAGGAATTTTTTACAATGGAATTGAAAACTTTACGATAAAAATAAACAAGAAAAGTAAAGACGGAAAAAAACTTTTTGGTGTAATGATTTATGACCACACGCAAAGAAACGGAAATACAAAAGTTGTTGTTGCCAAAGAAGGTAAAATGGAACTTACGGGCGACGAAAGATTTTTACTACTTACCCTTTACAATGGCACCAACTACGAAGAAGTAAAAAAAAACAACGATAGAAAAGAGTTTTTGCCATTTTTACGGACATCCTTTTCTGAGCAAGTTATAAGAATGGATTTGTCTGATTTTAAAATGACAAGAACTAACGAGGAGCTTTTTAAAGACCATTATGCAATGCTAAATGTAAATCAATTGTTGGCCGCAGCAGATTCAGACAGAGTGGAGATGGTAAATAGAAAGCGAAACTTTTACTCCATACTTTCAGGTTTTTTACATTTTGATTCCTATAAAAATGCCGGTCAAACGTATCCATTTAATATAGATTCTGTGTATCCTAACGCCATAAAATTTAAAAATCATTCTCCCGAAATAATTTTTAAAAACTTAAGCAAGGAGAGAAAGCAAGAAATAAAAAACAATGCCGAAAATTTTGCACGCAACAATTTATCGTATGTAGAAAGTACCAATATGGAGTATGAAATGGTAACACAAAATACAAACAGGTATATGATTGAATTTCACAAGAAGTTTACACTTTCTTTTGCCTGCTTGGTATTATTTTTTATTGGGGCACCTTTGGGTGCAATAATAAGAAAAGGTGGATTGGGAATGCCAATGGTTGTGAGTGTTTTGTTCTTTTTAATTTTTCATGTTATTTCTATTGTAGGCGAAAAATCATCAAAAGAGGGCGTTATGGAGCCTTGGTTAGGGGCTTGGTTGGCAACACTTGTTTTGCTTCCGGTAGGAGTTTTTCTCACCTACAAGGCAACCAGAGATTCCAATTTATTTAACAGCGATATTTATTTTACATTCCTAAAAAAAATTAGAGTTTACTTTGTAAAAGAAAAACTATAATTCTTAATCCCCCGTTTCCCAGTATTGTAATAATCTATTGCGCAAGTGTATTGTTTGGTGAAACAATTTTGGATTTTGCCTCTTTAGAATAAAAAATCTTAGAACTCCTATAAATTTTTTAAACTGCTCAAGGTATATAAGTGCAAAATATCCTAAGGCAGGCATTGCAATAAAAAAATACCAAAAATATTCATCAAAGAAATTATTTACTACCAACATGATTAGTTGGTGGTAAATAATATAGAAAAATACACCAATCCCGAGATTTACTGAAAGAAAAAAATCACTAAATTTTACAATCTTTTTTGTGATGTAGAAGGGAACTTTATAGGGCATAAAATTTAATAGTGTTCCGGCAATAAATAAGGGAGAAAATAATGACAGTAAAATAAAATTTAAAAGTAAATACCCCATAGAGTTAGAGTGGTGCTTTCTTACTACCCAATCTTTTATTTTAAGTTTTTTAAGCAATGAAAAATACGTGGATGAATTTTCTTTTACTTCGTCAAGGTTTATATTTTTTACCCATTCATTAAATTTTTCAGAAATATTTCTATAATCTCCGGAGTGATATTTGTGTTTTAAAATTTCATTAATTTGTTCAAAAAGTGTTTCATTTTCTTTTTCTTCTACAATTACCAACAACTCTTTTAAATTATTTTGAACGTCATTGCTTATGGATGTATAACTTTTTTGTTTGTCTGTTAAATAAGCTTCTCTGTAATTTTTAACATCAATAGGTTTTCCAATATTTAAAAACAACTCACCTCTAAATTTTGTGAAGTTTAAATAATTTATTCCTACAGGTAAAATGCATAATTCCAACTGAAAATTATTTTTTTCTTCCGCTAAAAAAGCAATTCTTGCCATTCCTTTTTTTAGTTTTCTCAGCCTTTTTTCTTGCACACAATTTCCCTCCGGAAAAATTAAAAGAGGCTTGTTATGTTCTAATACCTGGATACTTTTATTGAACGATGCTTCGTTTTTATGTAGATGTTCAGCCCCTTCTTGCAATCTAAAAATGGGTAAGACATTAAATTTGTTTAAAAAAAATCTGTTTAAGGCAGATTTAAATACATCTCCTCTTGCCAAAGAATAGATGTTCTCAAAAAACACAAAATGGAAAATTATTGCATCTAAAAAAGCATTTGTATGGTTGGCAGCTATTATTACCGGGCGATTTCTTGGATAATTTTTTAACCCTTTTACTCTTATACGCTTGAGAAAAATTCTGTACCCAACAAAAACTACAACAAAACAAACTATGTAAATGATGCTAATTCTAACTTTTTTAATCATTAATTTGCTTATGTATGCTAAAAATTAAAGTACAATGATATAAAAATCAAAATTCAAATCTGCTGTTGGATTAAAAATAGACGTTATATATGCATAAAATATTCTTTAAAATTTGTTTAACATCCTTAATTTTGAAAACAATTATTTTATGACAAAAGAAGAAGCACTCAACCAAATAAATTATTTAAGTAAAGAAATAGAAACTCACAACTACAACTATTATAATTTATCAGCACCTATTATTTCGGATTTTGAGTTTGATAAATTGCTCCTTCAGCTTCAAAATTTGGAGTTAGAATTTCCTGAGTTTTCATTTGATACCAGTCCAACTAAAAGGGTAGGAGGCACAATTACTAAGGAATTTAAATCGGTGGAGCACAAATATCCCATGCTATCACTGGGCAATACTTACACTAAAGTAGAGTTGCAGGAATTTGATGAAAGGGTAGCAAAAGCAATTCCCAATCAATCTTACGAATATATTTGCGAATTAAAATACGACGGTGTTGCTGTTGGTATTTCGTACAAAGATGGAAAGTTGGTATTGGGAGCAACCAGAGGAGATGGAAATGTTGGTGACGATGTTACAGAAAATATAAAAACAATAAAAACAATTCCACTTCAATTGCGAACGGCAAATTTTCCTGCAGAATTTGAAATAAGAGGAGAGGTAATGCTAACAAAAAAAGCATTCCAAAAAATAAATTCAGAACGAGAAGATATTGGCGAAGTACCTTTGGCAAACCCAAGAAATGCTGCATCAGGAACATTAAAGATGCAAGATTCTTCTGTTGTTGCTAAACGGAATTTAACTTGTTTTTTATATTTTGTTTATACCCAAAATCAAATTTTTTCTACACATTTAGAGAGTTTGCAAGCTGCAAGAGAATGGGGTTTTAATGTGCCAAAACATGTTCAAACATGTTCAAACATTAATCAAGTGTTTGAATTTATTGAACACTGGAATACCGAAAGAAAAAAACTAGATTTTGATATTGATGGTATTGTAATAAAAGTAAATTCATACCAACAACAAAAAGTATTAGGATTTACAGCAAAGTCTCCAAAATGGGCAATTTCTTATAAATTTAAAGCAGAACAAGCAAGAACAAAATTGGTATCCATAGAGTTTCAGGTTGGTAGAACCGGCGCAATAACTCCTGTAGCAAACTTAGCACCGGTAAAACTTGCCGGTACTACTGTAAAAAGGGCCTCATTGCACAATGCCGATATTATTGAAGCCTTGGAGATAAGGATAAATGATGAAGTAATTATTGAAAAAGGCGGCGAAATAATTCCAAAAATTGTGGGTGTAGATAAAAGTAAAAGAGATTTACTTAGCGTGGAATTTAAGTATGCAACACATTGCCCAATTTGCCATACGCCTTTAGAGAGGAAAGAAGAAGAAGCCAATCATTTTTGCCCCAACGAGCTAGGCTGTCCGCCTCAGCTAAAAGGTAAAATTGTACATTTTGTTAGTCGTAAAGCCATGAACATTGATAGCATTGGCGAAGAAACCGTAGAGCTATTGTTTACAAACAATCTGGTAAAAAATTATTCTGATTTATATGCATTAAAAAAAGAAGATTTATTGCACTTAGAGAGAATGGCCGAGAAATCTGCCGAAAACATAATTTCAGGAATAAATCTATCCAAATTAATCCCCTTTGAAAGGGTATTGTTTGCTTTGGGAATAAGGCATGTTGGCGAAACAGTAGCTAAAAAACTGGCGGTTCATTTTAAAAATATTGATGCAATAGCTGCTGCCTCTTATGAGCAATTGATAACTGTGGAGGAGATAGGCGAAAAAATTGCCTTGTCCGTAATAAAATTTTTTGAAAACGATTTGAATAAACAAATAGTTGAAAAGCTTAAAGAATATGAGTTGCAAATGCAATTGGATGAATCTAAAACTATTATTTTATCCGATAAGTTAAAAGACAAAACTATTGTTGTAAGCGGTTCTTTCACTAATTTTAGTAGAGACGGAATAAAAGATGAAATTATTAAACACGGAGGAAAAGTTGCCTCCTCCATATCGGGCAATACCTCTTTGGTTGTTGCCGGCGATAAAATGGGCCCGGAGAAATTGAAGAAGGCAGAAAAACTAAATGTTGCAGTAATTTCAGAGGAGGAATTTATAAAACTTATAAATTATGGTACTTAAAAACGCAAAATTAAAGGCCGCAGATTTTTTTTTAAGAAAATTGGCAAAAGAAAAAAAGAGAAAACCAATAGCATTGGGAATTGATCAAGCAAAAAGTATTGGGATTATTTTTGATGCCAGCGAAAAAGAAAATCTTGAGATAATAAAAAAATATGTTTCAAGTTTAAAAGACGAAAAAAAGAAAGTTCAGGTTTTGGGATATTATAGTTTAAAAGAGTTGCCATTTGAGTTAAATTCTAAATTAGATTACGATTATTTTTCAAAAAAAGACGTAAACTGGCATTTAAGGCCCAATAATGCTGTTATTACTAATTTTGCCAACGAGCCTTTTGATATTCTTCTAAATTTAACCGTAGAAACGGTCCTGCCAATACAATATGTTTTTGCAATGTCTAAGGCAAATTTTAAAATTGGCAGAGCAAGCGCTAAGCATTTACCCTTCTATGATTTATCTATTGAAGCAAAAGAAGAAACAACATTAAAACAATTAATTGATATTTTTACCAAATATCTAAGAATGATTCATTCTTAAAAAGAAAAGAGTCTAATTAAAAATACGATGCAAATGAAAAAATTTACTTTCAAAGGTACAGGAGTGGCCATTGTTACTCCGTTTAATAACAAAGGAAATATTGATCACAAAGGATTAAAGAAATTGGTGAATCATTTAATAAATGGCAACATTGATTATATTGTGGCATTGGGCACAACAGGTGAGTCAGCTACATTAAATAAGGAGGAAAAGAAAGAAGTTGTTCAATTAATTTTAGAATATGCCAATGGAAGAGTTCCTGTTGTATTAGGATTAGGAGGAAATAATACTGCTGAAGTTTGTAACGATTTTAAGCTGTACGATTTCAAAAATATTGCAGCAATATTATCTGTTTCCCCATTTTATAATAAACCCAATCAACAAGGAATTATTGAACATTACAAACAAATATCCAACGTTTCTCCAGTTCCCATTATTCTATACAATGTTCCTTCTAGAACAGGTTCTAACTTAACCTCGGACACCACCTTGCAATTGGCAAATGAATTTAAAAATATAAGGGCAATTAAAGAAGCTTCCGGAAATATGGAGCAGTGTATGAGAATAATTGCAGATAAACCAAAGAATTTTGAATTGATAAGTGGAGATGATAATCTTACCTTTCCGCTAATGGCTTGTGGAGCAGGCGGTGTAATATCTGTTGCTGCCATGGTTTATCCCGATAAATTTTCTTCCATGATTAACCATTGTTTAAATGGGGAATTTCAAAAAGCTTTAAAGTTACATTATCAAATAATGCCTGTTACAGATTTGCTATTTGCGGATGGAAATCCCGGTGGTGTAAAGGAAGCCTTGAATATTTTAGGTATTTGCGAACATCATCTTCGTTTGCCCTTATATCCACCAAATAAAAATGTTATAGATAGCTTAAAAAAAATACTCAACAAGAAATAAGATTAAATGCTTTTTTATACGCCAACACTTTCGCCAAGAATTAGGTACATTGTAAATTATCTTTTGCGTGATATTGTGGGAATTGTAAAAGTAGAATTTACATCCAGTATAAATGAAGCTGAATTATACACCGGCGCAGTAATTAATTACTCTAATTATCAGCTAAAAAATAAAAACTATTGGATTACACCCCATGGATTACTAAATGAAAGCGGCGTTAGAGGAGTAGAAATATATTTTGAGAAATGGGAAGAATTACCTTCCTTTTTTGTGGCGAGAAGAAATAATCAAACATTTTTTGATGTGTTTGCAGCTTCATTTTATTTGGTTTCTCGCTACGAAGAATATTTGCCAACAATTAGAGACAAATACGACAGATTTGATTCGGCTCAAAGCATAGCTCACAAGGGTGGATTTTTACGAACGGCAATAGTAAACCGTTGGGGAATAAAATTAAGAGAACATCTTTTGCAATTATTTCCCAACTTAGAAATAAACTATCCTGTTTATTCATATACTTCAACCATTGATGTAGACAATGCTTATGCTTACAAAGGTAAAGGAGCAATGAGAACATTGGGTGCAATAGCAAAATCTATTATTACAGGAGACTTTGAAGATTTTATTACACGCTTTAAAGTGTTACTTAAACTAACACAAGATCCTTATGACACCTATCAATTTTTAGATAATATTCATAAAAAATATTCTTTACGGCCTATATTTTTTTTCTTGTTTGCTGATTATTCTACCAATGATAAAAATTTGCCGGTGGATAATCATTCTTTTATTAAGCTTATAAAATCTATTGCAGATCATGCAGACATTGGAATTCACCCTTCATTTGAATCCAATAGATATCCGTATAAATTAGAAAAAGAAATAAAGAATTTGTCTAAGGTGTTTCACAAAGAAATCACAAAGAGCCGCCAACATTTTTTAAAATTAAGTTTCCCGGAAACCTACAAACAATTAATAGAATTAGATATAGAAGAAGATTATACTATGGGCTATGCCTCTGATGTTGGATTTAGAGCAGGAACCTGTACACCATTTTATTTTTATGATTTAGATCTAGAAATTGAAACAAAGCTTAAAATATTTCCATTTCAAATTATGGAGGCAACATTGTTGTATTATTTAAAGTTAAATCCGGAGAGCTCTATTGAACTCTGCAAGCAAATTATAAAAGAAGTAAAAGAGGTAAATGGATCTTTATACACACTATGGCACAACGAAACTGTTAGTGAATATAGGCAATGGAAAAATTGGAAAAGGGTATTTGTGGAAACAGTAAAATATTCTACTAAACACTAGTTATCTAAGATTAAATATTTTTTTTACCTGATTAAAAGCTTTATGTTTGGTCTTGATAAGTCTTTTACAATTTATAAATGAAACAATTTTTACTTGCCATTTTTGCAGGAACAGTTATATTATCCTGTTCAAATCCTGTTCAAAAATCTCAAAATCAAGATGCAGAAATAACTGTATTTTTTGATTCGGTATTTGATGATCACCTGAGCCGTGACCCAGAATATCAAACAGTTTTAGGAGATAAAAGCCAGTATGATAAGTGGAACGATATCTCTGATGAAAAGGCTATTGAAGAAAATCAAAGGGTAATAAATATGCTCAAGATTTTTCTTAACCGATTTAATAGAAGCAATTTAACTGGTACATCCTTGGTAAGTTATGATTTGTTTGTGCAGGAATGTGAAGAAAAAATTGAATCATTTCCTTACAGGTTTCACAGATATTTTTTAAATCAAATGGAAGGGAAGCACTCTTCTGTTCCTTCTTTTTTAATAAATATGCACACCATAGGTAATAAAAAGGAAGCAGAAGATTATCTTTCAAGACTAAACGGAATTCCTCATCATTTTAGACAATTGCAAGCATTGATGAAGATTTCTGAAGCAAAAGGAATTATCCCACCAAAGTTTGTTTTCCCCAAGGTGTTGGACGATTCAAAGAATTTAATGCTGGGTTTCCCTTTTGAAAAATCAAAAATAGCATCACCACTCTACGAAGACTTTTCATCAAAAATTGATAAAATAAAATTGAGCAGTGACGAAAAAAAACAGTTGTTAAATTTTGCAGAAAAAGCGCTGATAGACAGTGTTAAGCCAGCTTATGAAAGTTTGATGGTATATTGGAAAGAACTAGAAAACAAGGCAACTGAAGACGACGGTTGTTGGAAATTTCCTGATGGTGGAAAATTCTATGCCGTTTCATTAAAGCAAACAACTACAACTTCACTTTCTCCCGAAGAAATTCACCGTTTAGGCATTGACGAAGTAAAAAGAATACACTCTGAAATGGAGGTAATAAAAGAAAAAGTTGGCTTTAAGGGCACGCTACTAGAGTTTTTTAATTTTATGAGAACTGATAAACGCTTTTACTTTTCTAACGATGCAAAAGGTAAAAAAGCTTATGTTGACGAGGCAAATAAGATAATTGAAGGCATGAGATTAAAATTGGATGATTTGTTTTTAACCAAGCCTAAAGCAAATCTTGTTGTAAAGCCGGTTGAGGCATACAGAGAAAAATCTGCCGGAGGTGCATTTTACGAAGAGCCTGCATTAGATGGATCAAGGCCCGGAAGATATTATATAAATTTATTTACTTTATCTGATCAGCCAATTTATCAAATGGAAGCATTGGCTTACCACGAGGCAATTCCCGGTCATCACATGCAAATTGCAATTGCTCAAGAATTAAAAAACTTGCCAAAATTTAGGAAGTTGGGCGGAAATACTGCTTATGTAGAAGGTTGGGCATTGTATTCGGAATTGATTCCTAAAGAAATTGGTTTTTACCAAGATGCATATTCCGATTTTGGAAGATTGGCAATGGAAGTATTTAGAGCATCGCGATTGGTAATTGATACCGGAATTCATTACAAAAAATGGACTCGTAAACAGGCTTTGCAATACATGATAGAAAATACTCCAAATCCTGAAGGTGACTGCTCCAAAGAAATTGATAGGTATATTGTTTGGCCATCGCAAGCAACAGGATACAAAGTTGGGATGGTAACAATTTTAAAACTTCGTGAAAGATGCAAAAAGCAATTGGGAGATAAATTTAACATCAAAGAATTTCACGATGTAGTATTGACGAACGGTCCGGTTCCTTTAAATATTTTAGAGAACTTGGTAAATGAATATATTAGCAATAAGTTAAGAAGTTAATCTACACCAAGCTTAAAAAATTACGACAATTAATTTAGTGGAGTAAGAAGTTTGTATACTATTTTTGATTGTAATTTTTATTGGCGCTTGCATTAAAATAGTTGCCAAATCAATAGTTGCTAGGCCAGAAAAGGAAATATCGCTTAACTATCCTGCATTTGTAGATAGTTTAGTTTTATAATGCTTTATAAAAAATAGGTCTTATTCTTTAAACAAAGAATCTACAAACTCATATTTGTTAAACACTTGCAAGTCGTTTATTTTTTCGCCAACGCCGATGTATTTAACCGGAATTTTAAATTCGTCAGAAATGCCAATTACAACGCCACCCTTGGCTGTTCCATCTAATTTGGTAAGTGCAAGTGCGGTTACGTCTGTGGCCGCTGTAAATTGTCGGCATTGTTCAATAGCATTTTGCCCAGTAGAGGCATCTAATACCAATAAAACTTCGTGTGGTGCATTGGGCAATACTTTTTGCATCACTCGTTTTATCTTTGAAAGCTCGTTCATTAAATTCACCTTATTGTGCAATCTTCCGGCAGTATCAATTATTACCACATCGGCATTTATTGCCACTGCATGTGCCACCGAGTCATAGGCTACTGCTGCGGGGTCGGCATTCATGCCTTGCGAAACAAAAGCAACATCGGCACGTTTGCTCCAAATTTCTAACTGGTCAACTGCGGCAGCTCTAAACGTATCGGCTGCACCCAACACCACTTTTTTTCCTTTGCTTTTTAGCTGGTGTGCAAGTTTACCAATAGTGGTGGTTTTTCCAACGCCATTAACTCCTACAACCATAATTACATAGGGTGTTCCTCCTGTATCGGGTATTTCTATATCAGATACATTACTTGAATTATTTTCTTCTAAAAGATTACTTATTTCTTCTTTTAAAATTTTATTTAACTCTCCTGTGCCAACGTATTTATTTTTAGCAACTCGGTTTTCTATGCGTTCAATAATTTTTAGAGTAGTTGTAACGCCAACGTCCGACGTTATTAAAATTTCTTCTAAATTATCTAAAACTTCGGCATCTACTTCCGACTTTCCCAGAACAGCTTTTGTAATTTTTGAGAAGAAACTTTCTTTGGTTTTCTCGAGTCCTTTGTCTAAACTTTCTTTTTTTTCTTTGGAGAAAAAACTAAATAAGCCCATTTGTGTGTTGTTCTAATTAAGATTATAAAGATAGTGGATTATATTTGGGTTTACGGAATCAAGCAAAGTGTTATGTTTTTTATCTGTTTAAAATTTGTTCTTTGCAGGAAATCATTAGAAGTGCAGTTTGTGCTGCTTCAACTCCTTTATTTCCGTGCACACCGCCGCATCTATCCAGCGCTTGTTGATGGGTGTTGGTAGTAAGAACACCAAAAACTACAGGTTTATTAAACTTTAAGATTAAATCCATAATGCCTTGTGTTGCACCATTGCAAATAAAATCAAAATGTTTGGTGTCTCCTTGTATTACGCAACCTAAACACACTACTGCATCTGCCTGTGCATATTCTAATAGATATTGTGCACCTAATGGCAATTCAAAAGCACCTGGAACTTCAACTTCCAGAATATTGTGCTTTTCTATTTTATTTTCTAGCAATTGTGCAACTGCACCATCTTTTAGTGCATGAGTAATTTCTTTGTTCCAATTTGCATATACCACTCCAATTTTTAAACGAGAGGGTTTTAAAAGATTCACATTGGATACAATGGATAAGTTCTTTAGTTCTGAGGCCATAAAAAAAAGCCGCTTGTTGCGGCTTTATTTGCTTTGTTAATTTACTTTTAATGCTTTTACTCTAGCAATATATTTTTCAATTTCTCTTCCTTCGGTTGAAGTAACGTAATCTGATTTTATTTGCTCATACACCTTTAAAGCATTGTCGTAGTTTTTGATGTCTTCGTAAACGCCGCCAGCTTTCATTAAGTAAAGAGGAGTTGTAAATTTGTTTTCGTTCATTTTAGCTGCTTTTAAATACAAAGCAACAGCATCGTCTTGTTTGCCCATTTCTAAAGTAGCATCACCCATTGCACCTGTAGCTACAGGCCCAAGCACTTCGCTATCGGTGTCAAATTGTTTTAATTCAGAGATTGCATCTTCAAATTTCCCTTTCTTTAAGTAGCAGATGCCTAAGTAGTAATGTGCCAAATTTGCAGATTTTGTAACTCCATACTCTTCGGCAATGGTTTTAAAACCGGGGTTGTTTCCATCTCCATTAATTGCTTTGTCTAGCGAATCGTTTTCAAAATATTGTTGAGCAACAAACATTTTAGATTGTGCTTCTTCTTCTTGTGGAGCCACATAAAGTTTATCCCAAGCAAAATATCCTGTTACCACTAAAATAATTCCAGCAGCGATTATTGCAAGGCTTTTTTTGTTTTCTTCTATGTATAGTTCAGTTTTTGAGTAAGCATGTTGAACATCTACTAGTAATTCGTCTTTTTCTTCTGTTTGTTTTGACATAGCATTATTTTGCGGAGTGCAAAGGTAGTTTATTTCGTTTTTTTTGCAAATTTTTTATTCGATTTCAAACCTCTGAAAATCAGTTATCTGAGTTAAATAACTTTTTCTTTGCTTCTGGAGCGTTCCCCAATTTGTTGTCTCCACATGGCATAATACAATCCTTTTTCTTCTAAAAGTTCTTCGTGTTTTCCTTCTTCTACCGCATGGCCTTTTTCTAAAACAATAATTTTGTTGGCATGCATAATGGTAGATAATCTATGAGCAATTAGAACAGTAATGTGATTGGGTGTTGATGACAATTGCCTTATGGTACTGCTAATTTCTTCTTCGGTTATAGAATCTAATGCAGAGGTAGCTTCATCAAAAACCAGTAACGAAGGTTTTCTTAGCAATGCTCTAGCTATTGATAATCTTTGTTTTTCTCCGCCCGAAACTTTTACTCCGCCCTCGCCAATAATAGTATCCAGGCCATTGTCTGCACGGGCCAATAAATTATCACATGCGGCTTTTTTTAAAACATCCAAACATTCCTCGTTGCTTGCACCGGGTTTCACAAATTGAAGATTTTCTTTAATGGTACCGCTAAACAATTGTGTGTCTTGCGTTACAAATCCAATTTGCTCTCTAAATCTATCAAAGTCTATACTATTGCCATTGTTACCATTTATTAAAATTTCTCCTTCTTGCGGTTGATATAAACCCACTAACATTTTTACCATAGTAGTTTTTCCGGAACCCGATGGACCAACAAAAGCAATGGTTTGTCCACGATTAACGGTAAAGTTTACGTTGTTTAATGCTGCATGATTGCTCTGCTGGTGTTTAAAACTTACATTGTTGAATTGTAAATTTTCTATTTGGTTGATGGTAATTGGATTTTTAGGCTTTGCTTCAACGGGAATACTGATTATATCCTGAAAATTTTGAAGAGAAACTTCTGCTTCGCGGTAAACATTAATTATGTTTCCTAACTCTTGCAATGGGCCAAAAATAAAAAATGAATAAATCTGTAAAGAAAATAATTGACCCAGCGTAAGTTTGTCTTGAAAGATCAGATATAAGAGCAGAAATAAAATGCAGCTGCGTAAAAAGTTCACAAAGGTGCCTTGAACAAAACTTATACTTCTGATGTAGCGAACTTTTTTTAATTCTAGTGCAAGTATTTTTGTGGTTGTTCCGTTTAATCTATCAATCTCTTGTTTTGCTAGGCCAAGACTTTTTACCAACTCAATGTTCCTGAGCGATTCGGTTGTGGAACCTGCCAAAGCAGTGGTTTCGGATACAATGTTTTTTTGAATTGTTTTTATTTTTTTGCTGAGCACACTGCTTATCCAACCTAGAAGCGGAACTGCTGCAAAATAAACGGGTGCAATGGCCCAATGTATGCTAAAGGCATATACCATTACAAAAATAATACCTACAATACTCGTAAATAAAATACTTACAAACGATGAAATTAGGCGTTCTACGTCTGTTCTTACTTTTTGAAGTTTGCCCAGCGTTTCGCCACTGCGTTGGTCTTCAAACTGCTGATAGGGGAGTTGCAGAGAATGTTTTAGGCCATCGGAATAAATTTGTGCACCTAATTGTTGTGTAATTACATTTACAAAATAGTCTTGGAAGTTTTTAGCAATTCTACTGATCATTGCTGCTCCCATAGATAGTAGAATTAAAAATCCAATTCCTTTTATATACTGTTCATTTGTGAATTTTTTTGGAGAAAAGGCATATTCATCAACAATTTTTTTAAAAACG
This sequence comes from uncultured Bacteroidota bacterium, assembly GCA_903842515.1. Classification (GTDB taxonomy): domain Bacteria; phylum Bacteroidota; class Bacteroidia; order UBA4408; family UBA4408; genus CAIMMJ01. The sequence continues at coordinate 18,495 of CAIMMJ010000299.1, forward strand.
TAAGGATCTAAGAGTGAAAATATTTGATTGATGGCAGCAAGAGTAAGAGCTAGAGCTATTAATTTCCAATAATTTTTTAGGTAAGTATAAAGAATTTTCATAGTATTGTATACGTATTGTTTTGGCTTTTGCTTATCCTATAAAATGCAAAAGATGCACAAAACTAGTAATAATAAATTAGTTTTAATGTTTGAACATTGAAACTAAACTTTTAAATTGTTTAATTAGGGTTATTAAAAATTTATAGGTTAAGATGATATAAATCTGAACCAAATTATAACATTATTAATTATATTTGACAGATTAAATAATAAGACAATGTTGACACTAAATACCATAATAAAAGAGATGAAAGATGTGCCAATTGATAGATTGGAAGAGCTTTATGAATTTGTACATTCGTTAACACCAAAAACAAAACAAACTGAAACCTTAAGAAAGAAAAATTTATCTTTTGGTGGTTCATTTAACGACATGACTAAAAAAGACTATACGGATTATTCTAACCATACTAAGAAATCAAGGATTAAACTATTTGACCGCAACGTGGATTTATGAAACCTTCGATGTTAGACACAGATATACTTTCGGAGTTTTTACGAGGAAATCCTAAAGTAATGTCCAAAGTAGATTTATACTTGAAAGAGTTTGGGTACATAAATTTTAGTATTATCACTTATTATGAAATTCTTAATGGGCTATTATACAAAGATGCCAGAAAACAATTGGCTAGGTTTGAAGAATTTGTAGAATTAAATAAAGTTATTCCATTGACACTACAAATGGCAAAAACTGCTGCATTTATTCAAAGCGATCTTAGAAAAAAAGGAAGCGAAATAGGACATACAGATACTTTGATTGCAGGCATTTCTATAACAAGTGAATTACAATTGATTACCAATAATACCGAACACTTTAAGCGTATAAAAGGTTTAGAAATTGCTAATTGGACAAAATAACGGTTCAAAAAATACGACAGTCAATAAAAAAGATTTGAAAACAATTGGTTTATTGCTTTGTCTTTGTTTTATTATAGTTTGGAATGTTTTGAGCAAGGAAAAATTTGATGTTGACAGCATTATAGTATTAAAAACAGACAGTATCCCACTCTGTCCTTAGTCTGAAGATAAGATTATTGAGGTTGGGACTAAGGACTTTTAAATAAATTTTCTAAATTTGATTTATGTCAGAATTGTATAAATCCACGACTTCAGTGAGTAATTTTTTTGCATCTTTTAGGTTATCAATATCATAAGTTTCTAAATACTCTTGTTTGATGATACCATTTATACGCTCTGCTACAGCATT
>CAIMMJ010000300.1 GCA_903842515.1 uncultured Bacteroidota bacterium
AAAAATTGAAAAATAAATTAATGGTTCAAAAATAAATTTATATTCTTCTTGAGCAGAAACGTATGTTGCTGTTTTATGAAATTCAATTTCGTTTTCTATATTTATCATACTACAGCAATTTATAGAACATTTAAACTCTTTTTATAAACTCTAATTTTTTTATACCAAAGCCAAGGAATCACAAAAGCATTTTCTTTTTTTGCAACAGATAGATGAGATAAAAGCTCCAACTCTTTGTACAATGCTAAAACTTTGTTTCTATATTCTATTGATTTTTCGTTTAATAAAGTTCTATTGTACCGGGTTAAATCACTTAAAACAATTATTTTTTTCCTCTGTTTTTGTTCATTAAAGGGACTTTTAAGGGATTTTATTTTATCTTTAATAGTAGTCTTAAAAAACAGTTTGTTATAAGTTAAAAGCAATAAAAATAAAAACTTTACCTTTGTCTTGAATATCAACAGGTAAGTAACTAAAAATCTTATTACTTTTAAATAAAATATAGCTTTACTTTTAATCATTATTCTTAAAATTGAGCTTTGAAAATTTTACACAATGTATAAAATAAAAATTAATAAAAACACTGAATTTGATGTTGAAAAGAACAATGAAGGCAATAACTCATGGTTGGTAAACAACAATACAGTTGATTTAGATATGACGGGTGAAAAAAACTTTCATGTTTTATTAAACAACAAATCATACAATGCAGAAATTGTTGATATAAATGTTCAAGAAAAAACGTTTAAAATAAAGGTTAATGGAAACTTATACGAAACTCAACTCAAAGACAAAATGGACTTTTTGTTGCAAAGTATGGGTTTAGATACATTAAATTCCAAGAAAATAAATGAAATTAAGGCTCCAATGCCGGGTTTAGTTTTAGACATAAAAGTATCCGAAGGAAGTGTTGTAAAAAAAGGAGATGTTCTTTTGGTATTAGAAGCCATGAAAATGGAGAACAATTTAAAATCTCCATCCGATGGAATCGTAAAAAAAATAGTTGCAAAAAAAGGAACAGCTGTCGAAAAAAATCAGCTGCTCATTTCATTTGAATAGGATGGAAATTTCTCAAATAAAAAAACAAGAAAATATTCACATTCTTTTTTGGCTAGTAAAAGATTTCTGTTGGTCATTAGAGATTAAGTGGCTTGCTTTATTTATGATTTTGCCAACTGTTTCTCTTGCAATTATTATTTTTTGGAATTCAAGAAATATTCATTCCGAAGCATTTCATAATTTTGCAGTTTGCTTTTGGATTCTTGCAAATTCAGTTTGGATGATAGGTGAGTTTATTGAAGTAGATTTTAGAATGCTTGCTGCAACATTATTTTTTGTTGGGCTTACAACTTTAATTTTTTATTACACAAAATTATATTTAAATAAAATTTAAAATAAATAATACATTATGAAAACAGGAGTGGTGATTTTTCCCGGTTCTAATTGTGATCAAGATATGATTTATGTGGTTGGAAAAATAATGGGTCAGGAAGTTGTTGAATTGTGGCACAAAGACAATGATTTGCAGAATTGCGACGTAATAATTTTGCCGGGTGGTTTTTCTTATGGAGATTATTTAAGGAGCGGCGCCATTGCACGGTTTTCTCCAATTATGGAAGAAGTTATAAAATTTGCAAATGCAGGTGGCATTGTGTTTGGCGTTTGTAATGGGTTTCAAGTTTTGTGCGAATCGCACTTGTTACCCGGAGCACTTCTTAAGAATAACAACAATAAATTTATTTGCGAAAATGTTTACATTAAGTCTCAAACATCAAATTCCATTCTCACCAATTTAGTGGATTTGGATAAAGCATTAAAAATTCCTATTGCACATGGCGAAGGCAGATTTTATTGTGACGATACAACTTTAAAAGATTTAAATAATAGTTCGCAAATACTATTCCGTTATTGCAACAAGCAAGGAGACATAAACGAGCTATCAAATCCAAATGGATCAATTGAAAATATTGCAGGCATTTGCAATTTTAATAGAAATGTATTTGGAATGATGCCACATCCCGAAAGAGCTGCAGACGAAGAACTTTTTAATACAGACGGAAAATCTTTGTTTGCCTCATTATACAGCAAAGTGTTGGCTTAAAATAATGATTAAATCATTTGAATGAAATATTATATCATTTCTGGTGAGGCATCCGGAGATTTGCATGCATCCAATTTAATTAAAGAAATAAAAAAATTAGATCCTGAAGCCAACTTTAGAGCATGGGGAGGCGATTTGGTAGAAAATGAAGGAGCTTTTTTAGTTACTCATTACAAACACATAGCTTTTATGGGGTTTTGGGAGGTACTAAAGAACATTAGTAAAATATTAAAATACATTGATTACTGTAAAAAAGACATAACCGCCTATAAACCTCATCTTTTAATACTGGTTGACTATCCGGGATTTAATTTACGAATTGCAAAATTTGCAAAAGAATATAACCACAAAACAATGTATTATATTTCTCCTCAAATATGGGCTTGGAAAACATCACGAGTAGAAATAATTAAAAAGTTTATAGATAAGGTTGTGGTAATTCTTCCATTTGAAAAAGAATTTTATAAAAGATTTAACGTGGATGCAGAGTATGTTGGACATCCACTTTTAGATGCCATAGAGGAATTTAATAAAAATCCAATAAAATCTTATTCTTCAGAAAAACCAATATTAGCTTTATTGCCTGGAAGTAGAATTCAAGAAATTGAAAGTATATTGCCTGAAATGTTGGAAGCAGCATTGCAAAAATCAGAATTTGAAATTATTGTTTCTTGTGCTCCATCTGTTCCCATAGAAATTTACAACAAAATTATTGGCAACAAAAATGTAAAGCTTTGGCAAAATAAAACATACTCATTGTTACAAATTGCCACTTGTGCATTAGTTACTTCTGGAACCGCAACTTTGGAAACTGCTTTGTTTAGAGTTCCTTTAGTAGTGTGCTACAAGGGAGGCAGACTGTCTTATCTAATTGCAAAATCTTTAGTAAAATTAAAATACATTTCATTGGTAAATCTAATAATGGACAGAGCCATTGTGGAAGAATTAATACAAGAGAAGTGCAACAGCAAAGAAATTCTTTTAGCATTAAACAGAATCAATGAACCAGAAAATAGAAATAGAATATTATCTGAGTATGATTTTTTAATTAATAAACTAGGCAATAGCGGAGCCTCCGCAAGTGCAGCAAAAATAGCAGTGGATTTTGCTCGCAAGAAAATTTTATACTAATGGAGTATGTCAAAAGGACTATTTGTTGTTTTAATTTTCCTTTTTAATAGTTCTATCGCAGAAAATGTTATTGTAAATGTTTTCAATGATAAAAAATTACAAATTATTGAAGTACAGCCACTGAATTTAAATTACAGAATTTGTATTGACAATGATACCATTGAACCGCAAAGTAGCGGAACAATATATCAGTTAGTAGCCGATGACGATTCAATAATTTTTAGCAGTAATCAAAATGTTGTTAGGAGAGCCAAACGAATAGTTTTTTTTAACGGTTACGGATGTACGTATAGAATAAAAAGTGTTGAACCAATAATTGAAAGTGATTTGTATGAAGGAAGAATGGAGTTTTTTAATTTCTACTGTAATATCAAAATTTTAAATTCGTTAGAACTGGAAGATTATATTGCAGGGGTTGTTGAAGCCGAAGCAGGTCCAAGATTGCCATTAGAGTATTATAAAGTGCAAAGCATAATTTGTAGAACATATATTTTAGGACATTTAAAACGACATGAACTAGAAAATTATAATGTTTGCGACAAAGAACACTGCCAAGTGTATAAAGGTAAAAGCATGTCGAATCCAGATATTCAAAAAGGTGCCTTGCTTACAAAAAATGTGGTGTTAATGGACAACGATTTAAATTTAATTACATGTGCATTTCATTCTAATTGTGGCGGCGAAACATGCAACGCCGAAGATGTTTGGAACCGACCTTCTTTTGGTTTAAAATCTAAAAAAGATAGTTTTTGTTTAAAACAACGAAATGCAAAATGGGAAAAAATTATTTCTAAAGAGGAATGGAAAAAATATATTCTGAAGAAAAATTCTAATTTAGATTCTTTGGATTTGCCATCAAATTTCTCTTTTATTCAAATTGAAAGAAAAACTTTGTATCAAGTGGATAAAATAAAAATACCCTTAAAAGAAATTCGATTAGATTGGGGATTTAAATCTACATTCTTTTCTATTGTTGACAATGATGATAAATTATTGTTCTCTGGCAAAGGATTTGGCCATGGAATTGGACTTTGCCAAGAAGGTGCTATAAACATGGCAAAGCAAGAATTCTTGATGAATGAGATACTTCATTATTATTACAAAGATGTAACGATTTTAGACCTAGATAAAGTAAAATTTTTTAAAGAAGAATAGAATTATTGTTCCAATATTTTTTTAATATCGGGTCTAAAGTAATTTTTGCCTTTTAAAACTTTGCCATCTTCACGGTAAATTGGCTTTCCGTTTTCATCCAACTTGCTCATGTTAGAGTTTTGAATTTCGTTAAAAATATCTTGGATTTTATCTTGTAAACCATGCCTTAAAATAGTTCCAAAAGCTATGTATAAAATATCTCCTAGGGCATCAGCAATTTCAACTAAATTTCCGTTTTTGCAGGCTTCTAAGTATTCTTCATTTTCTTCTTTTAGTAAATCAAATCTTAGTTTGCTCTCTGCTTCAGAAATTAAGGTAGGAGTGTGGTTATTTCCAATGTTAAATGTTGTATGAAATTCTGCTACTTTGTTTATACTATCTTTCATAATTATATTATTGAATTAATCTTTTTAACTCGTTGTAAACTTTTTCTACCGGCAATCCCATAACGTTAAAGTAAGAACCTTCTAATCTTTCTATTGCCATTAAACCAATCCAATCCTGAGCTCCATAAGCACCTGCCTTATCAAGTGGTATATACTTTTGAATGTAATAGTCAATTTCTCTTTCATCTAATTCTTTAAACTTTACTTTAGTTTCGTCATAAAAAGAATACGAAATACTTTTTTTTAAAATTGTTACCCCTGTGTAAACTGTATGCCAATTACCAGATAATTTAAGCAGCATTGTTTTTGCTTCAATAGCATTGAGCGGTTTGTTTAGAACCTCGTTATTAAGCCATACAATTGTATCGGCGGTAATAATAATTTCGTTGTCGTTTATTTCGTTAACAAAGGCATCTGATTTCTTTTTTGAAAGGTACACTGCAATTTCTTCTGCTTTTAAATGTGCCGGAAAACTCTCGTCTGTTGGTTTAACATTTACCGTAAATGGAATATCTAAATTTAATAAAAGCTCCTTCCGTCTTGGAGAACCACTTGCAAGTATTATTTTAAAATTTGAAAAACTTAAGGGATGCTGCACAAAAAATTATTTTTTAGATTTTGTACTTCCTGGATATTTATTCAATGCTTCTTCTAAACAATCCATTGCATTTTTTAAATCGTCTAAATTTAAAACATAAGCAATTCTTACTTCGTCTTCACCGGCACCTGGCGTAGAATAGAAACCTGAGGCAGGTGCAAGCATTACTGTTTGGTTGTTATAATTAAAACTTTCTAATAACCACTGACAGAAATTATCAGAATTATCTACCGGTAAACTGGCAATACAATAAAATGCACCCGAAGGCTTTGGACAAAATACGCCACTCATTCTATTTAATCTTTCTATAACATAATCTCGGCGGGCTACATATTCTTTTTTTACGTTTGCAAAATATTCCTTTGGAGTATCAATTGCGGCTTCTGCTGCATATTGTCCAAATGTTGGAGGACTTAACCTGGCTTGTGCAAATTTTAAGGCACCTGCCATTACTTCTTTGTTTTTGCAAATTAAAGCTCCTATTCGTGCACCACATGCACTGTATCTTTTTGAAATTGAATCTAACAAAATTGTGTTTTGTTCAATTCCTTTTAAATGCATTACAGAAATATACTCTTTTCCATCGTAACAAAATTCTCTGTATACCTCATCAGAAAAAAGATATAAATCATATTTTAAAACAAGATTCTTTAATGATTCTAATTCCTGTTTAGAATACAAATATCCGGTTGGATTGCCCGGATTACAAATCATTATAGCTTTTGTTTTTGGCGTTATTTGTTTTTCAAATTCTTCTATTGCAGGAAGTGCAAATCCAGTTTCTATAAACGAACGAACAGGTTTTACAATTACTCCAGCTTGTTTGGAAAATCCATTGTAGTTGGCATAAAATGGCTCAGGAATAAGTACCTCATCACCTTCGTTTAAACAAGTCATCATTGCAATTTCAATTGCCTCAGAACCACCTGTAGTAATCATTATTTCTTCAAAAGTTACATTTATTCCAAACTTGCTGTAGTAAGTTGCTAATTTTCTTCTGTAGCTTTCAATTCCTGCGCTATGGCTATACTCAACAATTTTATAAGGGAAGTTTTTTATTGCATTGAGCATTACCTCAGGAGTTTCAATATCAGGTTGACCAATATTTAAGTGATATATTTTTTTTCCTTCTTTTTTTGCTTTTTCTGCAAATGGAACCAATTTACGTATTGGTGAAGCCGGCATTGTAGTTGCTTTGTCTGAAATCTTAGGCATTTTGTATTAATTATTTACAGCGTAAATATAGTTTATGTTTTTAAAACATTGTATATGTTTCAATCAAAATATTTGTTGTTTTGCATGTATTAAAACTATAAACAAAAAGTAAATGAGGATTAATGCTTTTTTAATTCAAAAACTTAATAAATCCAGTAAAGAAGTAAAGAAGCTAATTGAAGAAAGCACCGTTTTAATAGACAATATTCCTGCGGTTCAAAAACAAAAAATTACATATAAAAATTCTGTAGAAGTTAATGGTGTTTCCCTACAATTAAAATCAGATTATTTCTATTTCGCCTATTATAAACCAAGAGGCGTAGAGAGTACAATGAATAAAAATATTGATAATAACTTGTACGAATCTACCGGAATTACCAGTAAATTTTTTCCAATTGGAAGATTAGATAAAGATTCTGAGGGATTAATGATACTTACTAATAATGGTGCACTATACAACACTATAATTTCTCCGCTAAAAAATGTTGAAAAAGAATATCTTGTTGCTGTGGACAAGGAGTTGAACAACGATTTAATTTCTCAATTGAGTTGTGGAGTAGAAATAATGGGAAAGAAAACCAAAGAATGTTTGGTGCATAAGTTAGATGAATACAATTTTAGAATAATATTAACAGAGGGTAAAAATAGACAGATAAGAAGAATGTGTTATAAGTTGAACTTAGAGGTTATTACTTTAAAAAGAATTAGAATTGGCAAGATGCTCCTGGGAAGCATGCAACCAAAAGACTTGATTAAAATAGCTTTGTCTGATATTTAGAAAATTATTAAAATATTTAATTAAATAAAAGTATACGTTGCAAAAGTATAAAAGTATACGTTGTAAAAGTATAAAAGTATACGTTGAGAAAGTATAAAAGTATACGTTGTAAAAATAAGAGTGTTTATTTTTTAAAAATTAATTTATACATTTGTATTTCGATTATTACAAGGTGATATTAATTTATGGTACTAAAATCAGAAATAGAAAAGGCGTTTAAACTTCAGCAAACAAATTTAAACTGGGTAGTAGCTAACAATATCAATCAAAGGTCATACTTCTCCAAAATACAGTTTAAAAATTCTCACATAGAAGTAATATCAGGTATCAGAAGATGCGGTAAAAGTACGCTGATGAAACAAACTATGCTTAAGTATAAAAAGGATTCCATCTTTTTTAATTTTGAAGATCCTAGAGTTCATGATTTTGATATAAGTGATTTTCAAAAATTAGATGAAGTAATAGGTCCTTTTGTTAAGGTGTATTTTTTTGACGAAATTCAAAATGTTAAGTCTTGGGAAATATATGTAAGGCAATTACATGATTTGGGAAAAAAAGTATATGTTACAGGTTCCAATGCCTCCTTGCTCAGCAAAGAATTGGGTACTCGGCTTACAGGAAGACATTTAAGGCATGAGCTCTTTCCTTTTTCATACTTGGAATATCTTGGATTTAAAAAATTAAAAAACTCTGTAACTTCCTATAATAGATTCCTCAATGAAGGTGGTTTTCCGGAATACTTAAAAAGTGGAAACATAGAAATTTTGCAAAACCTTTTAAAAGATGTAGTGCTTAGAGATATTGCAATAAGGCATGGAGTAAAAAATACAAAAACTCTTATGGACATAACCTTGTTTCTTATATCAAACATAGGAAAAGAGTTTTCATTTAATAACATAAGAAACGTATTTAATGTAGGTTCTGTTACTTCTGTTTCTGAGTATTTATCGTGGCTAGAAGATGCTTATGTTTTGTTTTATCTTCCAAAGTTTAGTTGGTCGGCAAAGAATAGTGCTGTAAATCCTAGAAAGGTGTATGCTATTGATAACGGACTTGTAAATGCCAACACACTAAGTTTTAGCGAAGACAAAGGAAGGCTATTAGAGAACAGTGTATTTTTATTTTTACGGCAAAAGCAATATCAGTTGTATTATTTTAGAGAAAAAAAGGAATGTGATTTTGTGGTTTTTGATAAAGGGAAATTTAAAATGCTTATACAGGTTTGTGAGGAAGTTCACAATGAAAATATAGAGCGGGAAGTAAATGGATTGTTGGTAGCCATGGAGTTTTTTAAAACGAAAACCGGATATATCCTTACAAAAAACCAGAAGGATATTTTAAAGTATGGTAAAAATACAATTCACTTAATACCGGTTTTTGAATTTATTACTAATCCAAAAAACTAACTAATCTTGCTCCAAACAGATTTGCCTTGCATATTTTTTGTTAATTGAACTTGAATAGGGATGTGCTGTGGTAAATACAATTGCGGATCTTCTTCCAAAATAAGGTTGGCTTCATCTCTTGCAAGCATCACAATTTGACCATCTTTTGCTAAGTCGGAAATTTTTAAGTCTACAACTCCACTTTGCCTTGTACCTGCTATGTCTCCTGGGCCACGAAGTTTCATATCTACGTCGGCAATTTCAAAACCATCGTTGGTTCTAACCATGGTTTCAATTCTTTTTTTTCCTTCTTCGCTAAGTTTAAATCCTGTTAGTAAAATACAGTACGATTGTTCTGCACCTCTACCAACTCTCCCTCTTAATTGATGCAGTTGTGAAAGTCCAAATCTCTCGGCACTTTCAATTATCATTACACTTGCATTGGGAACATTTACACCAACTTCTATAACCGTTGTTGCAACTAAAATCTGCGATTTACCCGATGCAAATTGTTGCATTTCAAAATCTTTGTCTTTGGGTTTCATCTTTCCGTGAACAATACTCACTTGAAATTGCGGCCTTGGAAAAGCTCTTACAATACTTTCGTAACCGTCCATTAAATCTTTGTAATCAGAATTTTCCGATTCCTGAATCAACGGATACACAATATATACTTGCCTTCCTAATCTAATTTGCTCAGCAATAAATCCAAATACCTGCAAACGGGATGAGTCGTAACGATGAGAAGTTAAAATAGGTTTTCTTCCTTTAGGAAGTTCGTCAATAATAGAGGTGTCTAGGTCGCCATAAAATGTCATTGCTAACGTTCGTGGTATTGGCGTTGCAGTCATCACCAAAATATGAGGGTGAAGAATATTTTTTTTCCATAACTTACTTCTCTGTTCCACACCAAAACGATGTTGTTCGTCAATTACTACTAAACCTAAATTTTTAAAAACAACCTTTTCTTCAATTAATGCATGTGTTCCAATAATGATATCAAGATTGCCGTTTGCTAGATTTTCAAATATTATTTTTCTTTCGCTTTGTTTGGTACTTCCTGTAAGTAGCTCTATACTTACATTCATATTTTTTAGCAATTCTTTGAAAGTTTGAAAGTGTTGTTGAGCCAAAATTTCTGTTGGAGCCATCAAGCAACTTTGAAAATTATTGTCTTTTGCAATTAACATGCACATCAGTGCCACCAATGTTTTTCCACTTCCTACATCACCTTGCAAAAGTCTATTCATTTGCTTGCCACTGCCCATATCAAATCTAATTTCTTTTATTACTCTTTTTTGGGCTTTTGTAAGTTCAAATGGAAGATGATTGTTGTAGAACTCATTAAAACAGTTTCCTACAATAGAAAATGCAAATCCTTGTGTGTTTATTTTTCTAAATAATTTAGATTGTAGAATTTTTAATTGAATATAAAATAGCTCTTCAAACTTTAATCTAAATTCTGCTTTTTGTTTTTGTTCAATCGTTT
>CAIMMJ010000301.1 GCA_903842515.1 uncultured Bacteroidota bacterium
ACAGGAATCATGTAAGTAAAAAATTATTATATTTTAATATAAAAATTTAGCAACTCAATATTACTAAAAATTTGCATACCAAAACAACAACGCTGTAAAAAAATTTTATTTCTACTCCCAAATTTTATTTCCTACCCCAATATTTCATTTCCTACCCCAAAAACGTTTTTCCTACCCCAAAATAGTTTGAAATTACCCCAAAACATACCCCAAGAAAGTGGGCTTGGGGTATTTACAATTTGCTGTTGCTTGCCCTAAATTTGATAGCAAGTAAAAGTATTAACCATTTAAAATTTAAAAATTATGGCATCTCTTTACGGTTGGTGGCGTCCGCTGAGGTGGACACCAACCGAGTTCACGCTAGCTTGGTCTTTGCGACCAACCAAATAATAAATTTTATTCAAAATTTGTAAACCAATATAAAAACAACAATCAAAATATATTCTTAGTAAAACCAAAAAAATTAATATTTCAAAGGCTGGTGAACCTTAAACTTGAAACAAGATTGTGCTTACTTTCATTTTAAATTTTGTCACAAAAAATTAATTAATAACTTTAACAAACTAAAAACATGAAAAAAATTTACCAATTTATTTTTATTGCAGTAAATTCACTAGCAATAAATACATTTGCACAAACTAATGCTTGTAATGAACTATTTATTGCAGAAATAATTTATGCAAAAGACAATCTTTCCATCACAGGAAATAGCCCTTTGGCAAACAGTTATGCCATAGAACTATTTAATCCTAAAGGAACAGAAGTTAATCTCTCCGATTATTCAATTAAAATGTATTCTACTGAAGGAAATGAAACAATTATTCCCTTAACCGGAAATATCACTTCAAAAGGAACGTTTGTTTTAGGATTTACACTTTCTGACGAAGCAATAATTCAAATAGCTGAAATGCTGAGTACATCGCTTGATTTTACAAGGCAAAATTCGTTAGAATTATGGGGCCCAAATGGCTTAATTGACAGAGTTGGAGATATAAACATATCAGAAGCAGATGCAATAAATATTGCCGCTGCAATTGCCGATCCTGTTAACTATTTGAACACATTAAATTTGAATTTAGGTTCTCTTACAAACCTTGTTGCTAGAAGAAAGCATGCAGTTGTTCAAGGTAATCCAAGTTTTGTAGAGCCAGCAGACGATTGGACAATTGCTCCTAATGGTGACGTTTCTAATTTAGGTGATTTTCAAAACGTATGTTCTGTAGTTCCTGATGTAGGATTTACGAATTGTAATTTAACGCTTAGCAATAGTGGAGGCACTCAGCAAGATATTGGATTAACATATACCAATGGTTTTGGTTCTAGCAGTGATGTGTTCGAAATTTGTCAAGTAGGAGGAAATGCAGTATTAGGCTTTAGCAATGATTACAGTTACTCTGCAGGTTCTACAAGTGGCAGTTGTGTTACAAATTCAAATTTTGTTGGTGGAACAAATCCCTTTTTTATTTCAATAAGCTCTTTATTGTTTTTTAGTGGCACAAAAACAGCAGTTCTAGCTCTTGAATGCACAAGCCAAACAGCAAATATAAGCTCATGTAATTTAACTGTTACCATGATTGGAAGTAGCAATAGTGTAAAAGAATTTTTAGAAAAACATCAATTAATCATACAAACTACAAATGTTGACCAAAACTTAATTGTAAAAACTAACACTGAACAATTTAATTTTGAAATTATAGATATATTTGGTAAACAAATCCAACACGGGAGCATTGAAAATAGTACAAATCAAATTAATGTTGTTAACCTAAGTAGCGGACTATATTTGTTTAAAGTAAAATCATACGATGGAGAATCGACAGTTCTAAAATTTAATAAAATTTAATGAGAGTTTTAACACTACTATTACTTTTGAGCACCAACCTAAAAGTTGGTGCTCAATTATTACATCTTTCTCTTAATTTCACTGGTATAGATTATCAAAAAAGTCAAAGAAATTTAATTAACGGAAAGGATTTTGTAAATAGTAATCAAAAGTACCTCACGCCTTTTTTAGAAGTAGGAATTTTAAATAAAAACAAAAAAGTTCTGTTTTTATTTGGGCTAGGATATACGCCAAATACTTCAGAAGGAAATCAAAGAACACTTCAATCCAAAAGCAATTACTATTGGAAAAATCCAACTTATTATGTTAGAGCTGGACTCTCAAAAAAAATTCTTGATGGAAAACTTTCTGCACGCCTAAATTCTTATTTTTCTTTTAAATATATGCCCAATTATTTAATCATTCAAAATAGCTATTACTATGCAAATACCAATCAAGATACATTGTTGCAAGGTTCGCAATCAACAATTGATTTTCCATCTGCCTTTGAATTTGGATTTTACGTATCCCCTGCAATAAACTATAAAGTTTATAAAAATTACAGCATTAAATTAGAACAATCATTTGGTTTAAAAATCAATTATTCAAACGGTATTTATAAGGAAAATAGAAGTTTTTTCGATTCAAGAAATAATAGAACAGTAACTAATAACGAATCGTCAAATTATAAAAAATTGACAAGTTCATTTGATAGCATTTTTATTTTAGGGGTTATATACGAGTTTCCAGCAAGAGCAAAAGAAAAGATTGATTCAAACTAAAGAATTTTAAACAAACAATTGATTCGCCTAGATAAAATAACAAACTCAACTTGACGGGAAGCTTTAAGTTTTATTTGGCTGCTTATAACAGCACATTGGCAATAGGCGGGGTTTCGTCTCCGCTTGACAGTTTTGTGGTAGCCGAAAGTTCAGTTCTCC
>CAIMMJ010000302.1 GCA_903842515.1 uncultured Bacteroidota bacterium
CAGTGAAGCTGATTTGGTTACTAAGCGAGTTGCTTTTAGTTTGTGCAACTACAAATGAACAACACAATAATAGAATTGATGTAATTTTTAATTTCATTCAATAGGTTTTAGGTTAAATTAATTATTTTTTTGATGGCGTTTTCTTCTCTACTTTTTTATTTTCTTTGAACCTCATATCCGGTGTTCCATCTTTTTTAGTTGGACCTTGCGGAGCAGGTTTTGCAGCATCTTTGTTTTGTTTGTACCTCATGTCAGGTGTGCCGTCTTTTTTTACTTTTTGTTCCTTAGATTGTTCTATGTTAACCGGTTTTTCTGCTTTTTTGTTGGTTTGAGCACTAGCAAAAGTTAAATTAAAAACTAAATAAAGTAGAGCAATTAGAGTAATTTTCTTTGATCTCATAGGTTGTATTTTATTTGTAAATTTGGTGCTAAAATAAATAAATTACTTGGGAGAGAGTTTAATATTTATTACAAATTTTAAACTATTTTGCATAATCTGGTTCTTTTTTTTCTTTTTCCTCTTTAATTATTTGCCTGTAACGCTCTATTCTGTTCCTTTGCCTTGCTTTTCTTCCAAACTGGTCGTAAATAAATGATACAGGGCTAGAATAAGCAGCAACAGCATTTTCTAAAAACGTTTTATTTTTATCATCTATCATTTTTCTTAGGTACTCTATCATTCGTAAACTGTCTCTAATGTATGAATTCATAAAGGCGTTTTTAATGGCTCTTTCTTTGGTTAATGATTTGTATACAAATGGTTTAAGGCTAATGGTATCGCTGGTCATTAATATTTGAACAGAGTAATTGGGAATGTTAAGTATTTTTTTAAAATAATAGAATTTAGTGTGGTAACCCAGGAGTTTAAATCTAATGGTATCACCGTCGCTTACTCTAAGGTTGAATTTTCCATTTTCATCCACAATATGAGATTCTTTGTTGCTAAGGTTAGTAATTCCAACATCAGTTAATGGTTTTAATGTATTTTGTGAATCAACCACATACCCTTGAAAAAAAAACTGCTCAGTTGTTTTAGTTTCTTGAGCAAAAAGGTTTAAAGAAAAAACATTTAATAATAAGACAAATAAAACAATAAAATACAATTTATTTTTGAGGTACATTAATTCACATTTTAGTTAGGTTTCCAAAACTTTAAAAATTATATTCAACAATAGAAAAAAGTTATACAAACTTTGTTAATAATATTAAGCAAATTGGCTAAATTTTAATTACAAAAATAGCTTTATTTAATGTAAATTTGGACTCTATTTTTTGAACTTAAATAATTATATGAACGAAGAAGTAAAATTAGTATCAGAACAGAATTACGGTGCAGATAGCATTCAGGTTTTAGAAGGTCTTGAGGCAGTAAGAAAAAGACCATCAATGTATATTGGAGATACAGGCTTTAAAGGCTTGCATCATTTGGTTTACGAAGTGGTTGATAACTCAATTGATGAGGCACTTGCAGGGCATTGCACTGATATTTACGTAAGTATTAACGAAGACAATTCAATTACGGTATTGGACAATGGTAGAGGAATACCTACCGATATGCACCACAAAGAAAAAAAATCTGCATTAGAAGTTGTAATGACCGTTTTGCATGCGGGTGGTAAATTTGACAAAGATTCTTATAAAGTTTCCGGTGGATTGCATGGTGTGGGTGTATCTTGTGTAAATGCCTTATCAACACATTTAAAAGCAACAGTTTACCGCCAAGGAAAAGTATTTGTGCAAGAGTATTCTATTGGTAAACCTTTGTACGATGTAAAAGAAATTGGAACAACTGATAAAAGGGGTACAGAAATTCACTTTAAACCGGATGGAAGCATTTTTACAACCACAGAGTATTCTTTTGATACACTTGCAGCCAGACTTAGAGAATTATCCTTCTTAAACAAAAAAATTAAACTCACGCTTACAGACAACAGAGAAACCAACGACGATGGCACACACCCTACCGAAACGTTTTATTCTGAAGGCGGACTAAAAGAATTTGTTACATTTTTAGATTCTACCAGAGAGCGATTAATTGAGGAGCCAATTTATTTAGAAAGCGATAAATATGGCAATCCGGTAGAAATTGCCATGCTCTACAATAACTCTTACTCCGAAAATATTTTTTCCTACGTAAATAACATCAACACACACGAAGGAGGAACACACTTGGCCGGCTTTAGAAGAGGTTTAACAAGAACCTTAAAATCTTATGCCGACAAATCCGGGATGCTAAAAAACGTAAAATTTGAAATTGCCGGTGATGACTTTAGAGAGGGTTTAACCTCTGTTATTTCTGTAAAGGTTGCCGAGCCACAGTTTGAAGGGCAAACAAAAACTAAATTAGGAAACAATGAGGTAATGGGTGCTGTAGACCAAGCGGTGAGCGAAATGTTGCAGAATTACCTAGAAGAACATCCTAAGCAAGCTAAAATGATTGTTGACAAGGTAATTCTTGCCGCAACAGCCCGCCATGCCGCAAGAAAAGCCCGCGAAATGGTGCAACGCAAAAATGTACTTACAGGCTCAGGATTGCCAGGAAAACTTAGCGACTGCTCCGAAACAGACCCCGGAAAATGCGAAATATACTTGGTGGAGGGAGATTCGGCAGGTGGAACAGCTAAACAAGGCAGAAACAGAAACTTTCAGGCAATACTTCCTTTGAGAGGTAAAATTTTGAATGTTGAAAAAGCCATCATGTATAAAATCTTTGAGAACGAAGAGATTAAAAACATGTTTACCGCCCTTGGGGTAAGTATTGGCACCATTGAAGACACCAAAGAATTGAACATAGAAAAATTAAGGTACCACAAAATTGTAATTATGACGGATGCCGATGTGGACGGAAGCCATATTACTACGCTGATATTAACTTTCTTTTTCCGCTACATGACTGCTTTAATAGAAAAGGGATACATCTACATTGCCACACCACCTTTGTTTTTGGTTAAGAAAGGTAAAGAACAACGTTATTGCTGGACAGAAGATCAAAGGTTATTAGCAGTAAAAGAATTAGGCGGAGATAAAGAAGGCAGCGTAAATATTCAAAGGTACAAAGGTTTGGGTGAGATGAATGCAGAACAATTGTGGGACACTACTATGAATCCAGAGAACAGAACATTAAGACAAGTCACCATTGACAGTGCTGCCGAAGCCGATAGAATATTTTCTATGTTGATGGGCGACGATGTTCCACCTCGCAGAGATTTTATTGAGAAAAATTCAAAGTACGCAAAGATTGATATCTAAGAAACACTCCTATTATTTAAAAGGCTATTCCAAAAAAGAATAGCCTTTTTTTTGCCATGAACAGCTACAATAAACGTATTGCCACCTATTTAATGCTAACTGTTTCGGCAATATTATTTGTTGGTTGCAAACCTTATCAACAATTTGACAAACATCTCTCAAGAATAATTTACCGAAACAAAATTCAAGAAAAGTATGTGGTGAGCAAAGACAAAACCATTCACTATTTTACCACTGCCATAAATCCCGCACATCAAACAATAGTTTTGTTGCACGGATTTGGTGCTGATGCTAAGCTGCAATGGACAAAAACAGCCAAAATATTATCAAAGAAATACAATGTAATTTTTATTGACTTGGCATTCCACGGAAAAACAAAAAGTTCGATAATCGATTACAGTTTTGATAACCAAGCAGCATTGGTAAAAGAGGTGATCGACAATGAAAATATAACTTCAAAAGTAAACATGTTGGGCAATTCTTATGGTGCAATGGTAGCAAGTTTTTTTGCAGAAAAGTTTCCCGAGCAAATTGATAAACTACTATTAAATGATGCATTAACTTGTTTGTTTACTACAAAAATTGCAGACAGTGTTGCAACACAATTTAAAGTAAACAGCTTGTATAATTTATTAAATCCTCAAAGTGCAGGCGAACTAAAAAAAACGTTCCAAATTGTATTTCATAAAAAGATAATTGTACCAAATTTTATTGCCCAATCAATTATAAAAAACTACTTTTTGCCTAAGGAAAGTAACAACTTGCAACTGTTCAATTACATTAGAGAAAACGAAAAGCTGTTGAGTAGAGTTCCCAAATTAAATCCACAAAAAACATTTTATATATGGGGAAGCCACGATCCATTAATTCCTAAATACACCGGCAAGAAACATCAAACACTAATAGGGGTTGCCAATAAAAATTGGTACGAAATTAACAGAACTGCACATGTTCCTAATTTAGAGAGAAACAGAAGATTTTGCACAACAGTTGACAGCA
>CAIMMJ010000303.1 GCA_903842515.1 uncultured Bacteroidota bacterium
TATATTTTAAGTTTAGAATATTCCAGCTGCCCAAATCAAATTTTTGTGAAAAACAAAAATGAGAAAGAAATAGCAAAAAAAACAATAAGACATTTTTGCGCATAACTAAGAGTGCTTTGGTATTATTGCTATTGATTTTTGTAAAATCTGGGCATTTGGAATTGTAATAATTTCTCCACTCGTTGTTTTTAGGTGTACAAAAAAGTAGGTGAGTTCTGTTATTTCGCCTTCAAAAGGGCAGTCTTTGTCTAGCACTTTAATGGTATCACCCAGTTTTAAAGGATGATTGAAAAACAGAATTAGACTTGACGTAATATTTGATAATAGCGACCATTGTGCAAAAAAGGCGATGCCAAGTGCTGTTAAGATGGTGCTTGCAAATGCGGCTATTTCATTTTGTTTGAATCCCCAAATTCCCGAAAGTAAAATGGCTAGAACAATGGTTGTAAATAAATGCAATCCCTTAATAATAATTTTTCTTCGGTCTCTTTGAAGTGGTGTATGTTTAAGAGTGTTGTTAATGGTTGTTTTTATAATTAAATACAATACAAAATAAATGGTAACAGCAATAAGGCTTTCTAAAATCTGAATTTTTTGTAGTTCCATTAAATATTGATTTAGGTGATAATCTGACTTTTTTGAATCTGTGTAAATGTACTTAAATATCTTCTAAGGCTTATTGGGTTAGGCTTCTTGTAATCTGTTAATGGTTTCCAAAATTTGTATTATTTTTATAAAAATTAAGTGTCATGTCCATTTTTAAGCAATTAAAAGAGTACCTCTTTATTTCAAAAAGAGATCCCAATGAGCCGCGTACTCAATGGATGAAATACATGCATGGGATGAACCGTATTTCGCTTTTTATGTTTTTGATGGCGGTGCTTATTATTTTATTTAAGTCGCTGATATTACCCCTCATCAATAAATAGTTTTGGTCCTGCAAGTGCTACAATTTCTTTAGCCACTTTTGCAGAAGCGTCTCCGCCACCTGCGGCGAGCAGTGCATGTAATGATTCGTAGTTGTTCATTACTTCTTTTCTATTCAATTCGTTTTCTGTGATATTGCGCAGTGCAGTTGTTAAATGCTCCTCCGTTAGATTTTCTTGAATAATTTCACGAACAATTTCTTTGTCCATGATTAGGTTCACGAGTGAGATGAACTTAATTTTTACCAGCCTTTTTGCAATGTAGTAGGAGAACTTACTGGTTTTGTAGCATACCACTTCTGGTACTTTAAACAGTGCGGTTTCAAGCGTTGCGGTACCACTGGTCACGAGCGCTGCATCTGCTATTGTGAGTAGGTCGTACGTGCTGTTTTTAATGAGTGTAACATTAGAATATCCCATTAAAAATCGGTTGTAAAATGGAGCGTCTTGCCCTGGCGCTTGCGCCACCATAAATGTGTAGCCCGGAAAATGCGGCGTTACACTCAACATGATCGGCAGCATTTTAATAATTTCTTGTTTTCTACTACCTGGTAGTAATGCAATTACTTTTTTATTATCTGTTGTAAGTGGGGTAGTGCTTGTAAAGGATTCAATCACACGTAAGAGCGGATGGCCTACATACGTAACATCCCAATTCCATTTATTTTTAAAATAATCTTTTTCAAAAGGAAGTATGCAAAACATTTTGTCGATGCAAAGCTTCATTTTTTTTACCCTGTTTTCTTTCCATGCCCATACCTGCGGTGCAATGTAATAGACTACTTTAAATCCATTTTTTTTAGCCCATTCTGCAATGCGTAAATTAAATCCTGGATAATCTACAAGAACCAGAACATCGGGTTGCCAAGCGTCAATATCTTGTTTGCAAAACCGGATGTTTTGTAAAATAGTGGGCAGGTTTTTAATCACTTCTAAAAAGCCCATAAATGCCAGGTCTCTGTAATGCTTAACTAGAGAGGCGCCCGCTTGTTGCATTAAATCGCCACCCCAGGCCTTAATACTGGCGGCAGGGTCCAGTTTTTTTATTTCTTTAATTAGATTGCTGCCGTGTAGGTCTCCACTGGCTTCTCCTGCAATAATATAGTACTTCATAGGCTTCTTGCAATTTACGTTAGATGGCCCAAAATGTTAAGAAAACTAAAAAAATAGTTAAAA
>CAIMMJ010000304.1 GCA_903842515.1 uncultured Bacteroidota bacterium
ATTTTTTAAACAAAAATTAAATTTTGAGCAAAAATCTAACCTTTGTAAAAAACAATTGCGTTCAAAAAACCATCAGTTTAAGCTTACAGGCATAGTTTTTTTGTACATTTAATTGGACTTATATATGTACACAAATGTTTATTATTTGTTGTTGAAAAGACTGGTTTGTTTTAATTTTTGCTCATATAATAAGTGAATAATTCCATCACTTAAGCCAGATTGCGGCACCAAAATTTTATCAATTCCTCCGCTTTTCATAACCGTTAAAAATATTTTTGAGGCTGGTAAAATAACGTCTGCTCTATCTTCGTTTAAGCCTAATTGGGTGATTCTTTCTTCATAAGAAAACTCACTTATATAGTCTGTAATTTCTTTTACTTTTTTATAGCTCATGGCTTTGGTATCTTTGCCATACACCAATTTATAAATTTTATTGATGTTGCCACCAGAGCCAATTGCCATGAGTGGCCCAGCAGATTTTGTTTTTTGTTCTACCCAAGCTTTTAAATTGTTCCAAGTTTCTTTGCTCACTTGTTCGTGCAACAACCTAATTGTGCCAATATTAAATGATTGTGATGCAACAATTTTATTTTCTGCAAACAATGTTAACTCTGTACTTCCTCCGCCAACATCAATATACAAGTATGAAAAGTCTTTGTCTAATTCTTCGGCTGTATGGTTGGAATAAATTATTTGTGCTTCCATTTTTCCGTCCACTACTTCAATAAATAAATCAGTTTCTTTTTTTACTCTATCAATAACTTCTTCTCTGTTTGAAGCATCTCTCATGGCGGAGGTTGCACATACTCTAAATCCTTCTGCCTCAAAAACATCAATTAAAAGTCGAAACGAATGCATGGTTTTTACCAAACGTTTGATTTTTTCTTCAGAGATGTATCCTTTAATAAAAGAATCTTCGCCTAGTCTCAATGGAACCCTAACCAATTCTATTTTTTTAAAAACAGGATTAGGGTTCGATTCTATTACACTTGTAATAAGTAATCTAACGGCATTTGAGCCAATATCTATGGCAGCTAATTTCATGGTTTGTGTCCACGAACTTAGTTATTTTTTTGCCTTTACCAAAGTTTTTAAATAAGTATACGTATCTATTTGTGCCCTTGATTTTTTTAATGTATTTTTTCTGTAGAAATTTATTTGGTTGTTTTCAATAATTCTTGCTTTGGTGTTATCAGCAAATTGAATTTCAAATATTTTCCTTAATTGATTTTTAATGTCTTCATCTAATATTGGAACGGCTGCTTCTGAACGGTAATCAAAATTTCTAATCATCCAATCGGCCGAAGAAATATACATTTTTTCTTCGCCGCCATTTGCAAAAATAAATAAACGGCCGTGCTCTAAAAATTTATCTACAATACTCAAAATTTCAATGTTTTGACTCATACCTTTTTTACCGGGCTGCAAAGAACAAATTCCTCTTATAATTAATTTTACTTTTACTCCGGCATTGCTTGCTTCGTATAGTTTTTGAATCATTTCTGAATCAACCAAACTATTCATTTTTAAATAAATGTATGCTGGTTTTTTGGCTTTTGCATTAATTGTTTCTTGATTTATTAATTGCACAATTCTTTTTCTCATAAAAAATGGCGCAACCAATAGATTTTTGTAGCGGTAACTGTGCAAATTATCCGCATAAAAATCAAATAGATGCCTCACCTCATCGGTAATTTTAGGGTTGGCAGTAAGTAGACTGAAGTCACTATAAATTCTTGCTGTTTGCTCATTAAAATTCCCTGTTCCAATGTGGGCATAACAGGCAGTTTTTGTTCCTTCTTTTCGGGTTATCAAAAATAATTTGGAGTGTACTTTTAATCCTGGAACGCCATAAATTACTCTTGCTCCTTCTTCTTGCAATTTTGTTGCCCAATTAATATTTGCTTCTTCGTCGAACCTTGCTTGTAACTCCACAACAACGGTTACTAGCTTTCCGTTTTTAATTGCATTTAACAATGAATTTAATACACTACTAATTTTTGCAGCTCTATATAATGTAAGTTGTATAGAAACAACATCTTCATCTATTGATGCCTCTCTTAAAAAATCGAGAATATGGCTGTAAGAATGATATGGAAAATGCAATAAAATATCTTTTTCTTTTACCACTTTAAATAGACTTCTTTCGTAATTAAATGCAGGGTGAATGATTGGCTCATTCTTTTTGTACAATAATTCTGGCTTTCCTAAATCGGGAAAATCCGTAAAGTCTTTAAAATTATGGTACCTGCCTCCAGCAACTAGATTATTTACTTTTGAAATTCTCATCTTTTTACAGATGTAATCCATCATTTCTTTTGGCATATTTTCATCGTAGGTAAACCTCACAATATGACCAACTTTTCTGCCTTTTAGTCCTTTAGAAATTTTTTCTACTAAACTTTTCGATAAGTCATATTCAATTTCCATTTCGGCATCTCGTGTAATTTTAATCATGTGTGAGTTTACCTCATCGTAGTCGAACATGTAAAAAATATCATCTAAGCCAAAACGAATAACGTCATCTAAAAGCATAACAAATTTTCTGCCTTTTTCTTCGGGCAACACTAAAAATCTGCTCATTACATGAGTGGGCAATTCAATTATTGAATATTTTGCTAGTTTAGATTTTGCTTTTTTTAAACGAACAAATAAATAAGAAGATTTATCTCTTAGGTATGGAAATTTAGTATCCTCGTTTACCATTATTGGAAAAAGATAGGGCATTACCTTTTCTAAAAAATAATTTTGAACGAACTTTTTTTGATTTACATTTAATTGCTTTTCATTTACCAAAAAAATATTGGCTTGTTTTAATTCTTCAATTTTTTTACGATAAATTTGCTCCAATATAGTTTGTTGTTCAAGAGCAATTGCCTGAATTTCTTTAACAATTTCGTTTGGATTTTCGCCAATCATCTCTCTTGATTGCTTCCCCAACTTTAGCATTTTTTGCAGAGTAGCAACCCTCACTCTAAAAAACTCATCACGGTTTCTAGAAAAGATTCCAACAAAACGTATTCTTTCAATTAATGGAACAGTTGGGTCAGTGGCCTCTTGTAAAACTCTTGCATTAAAACTAAGCCAAGAGATATCACGATTTACTATTTTTAAATTTTTGTGCCTCATATTAAAAACAAAGAAAACAACTGAAAAGTATTTTTACAAGATTAGACTAAAATCTTAACATTGGAAAAGTTATGATGTGCAAAAGTTGTAGCCTTTACAAAATTAAAATTTATTTCTTCTTTAGCAGTGCCATATAAAAACCATCGGTATCAAAGTATTGAGGCAACAAAGATTTTTCACCTTGTAGCTCCCACATATTTTTATTTTGTTTAAGAAATTCCTCAATAATTTTTTTTCCTTCAGAAGGCAATATGCTGCATACAGCGTATACCAAATTGCCACCTGATTTTAAATATTTAGTATATGTATTTAATATGTTCTTTTGAATTTCTTCTAACTCACGTAATTTTTCTACTGTCAATTTCCACTTTCCGTCGGGGTTTCTTCGCCATACTCCAGTTCCGCTGCAAGGGGCATCTATCAATAAATAGTCTGCCCAATTTTCCTCAATTCCTAAATCATCTGCTTTTTTTGTTTCAATAATTTGAACACCTGCTCTAGCAGCTCTTTTTTTTAATTCGATAAATTTTCTTTCAATAATATCTGCGGCAATAATTTTTCCTTTATTTTTCATTAGTGCTGCTAATGCAAGAGTTTTGCCTCCTGTTCCGCTGCAAGCATCTAAAACTTTTGAACCCGGTTTTGGAGCCAAATAATCCGAAACCAATTGCGATGCCAAATCTTGCACCTCAAACCATCCATTTTTAAATGCTGTACTTTTAAAAACATATTCGGCACTTTCTAATTTTTGTGCATCTTTGGATAATGATGTTTCATAGCACTCAATTCCTTCTTTTTTTAACGATTCAACCAATTCTAATTTAGTGCACTTTAGCGTGTTTATTCTTATAAAATAATCTGCTGGTTTATTTAACCATACAGCTGTTTCGCTCCACTGTTCGCCTAATTGCTTTTTGGCTTCCTTAAAAAACCATTCAGGATACGATTCTCTTATTTCTAGATTTTCTGCAAACCGTTTTAACCTTCCGGTTACTTCGTAGGATTTAAATTCTTTTAGGCTTGGAAACTCTTTAGGATCTTTGCCTTGCAACAGAAGAAGAACACCGTATAATTGCCAATATAAAAACAAGGAATACTCTTTTGTTTCAGGTAAATCCAATGCTTCAAAAAGCAACCTTCTATAGCGTATTAAACTTCTTGTAGTTTCGGATACAAATCTTCTTTGCCCATTTGTCCAGTGTCCATTTTCGCGATTTATTTTTTCTAAAACCTTTTCTAAAATTTTATTATTGTTCACTATTTCATCTACCGCTTCAAATACACTTCTTAGTAAAACTAGTTTTTGCCTAGTAGTATGCCCTGATTTTTTTGTCATAATTGGTACAAATTTAATGGTACAAATGAATTATTAAGGGATAAAGTTTGTAAATGACAGAATGTTTAATATTTTTGTCAGTAGCAATTAAACAAGAAAACCACTTTATATGAAGGAAACAGTAATAAAATCAATTGTTGCAGGAGCAATAATTGCAGTATCTTTTTCGTCTTGCAACAACAACGGAAAAGAAGAAGCTTTGTCGTCAGCAGATTCTGCTGCGTTAATGGAAAGCAAACAAAAAGCTCAAAAAGTATTTTTTGCTATCCCCTCTCCACTAGAAATGGCGAATATGATTAAGCAATCAGGCGCTAGTTTTAACAAATCGCTTTTAAATCCGGTTTCAAATGCATCAAAATATTCCAACACAATTTCTCAGGCCGTAAATCTTGGTATTTATAGTGCTGATTTAAGCTATTGCAGTAGTTTTGATCAAACTCAAGATGCTATGCAATACATGTCTACATCTAAAAAATTAGCCGATGCTTTAGGAGTAACTGGTGCATTGTCTGAAAATACGTTAGCCAGATTAGAAAAAAATGTAAACAACAAAGACTCATTGTTAGATTTAGTTTCTGAATCGTATGCAGCTACTGACGCCTTTTTAAAGGAAAACGATAGGGCTTCAACAACTGCATTAATTGTTGCCGGTGGTTGGGTTGAGGCAATTTATATTTCTACAAAACTTGCAGGTTCTGCTAAAGCAAACTCAGCAATTATCTCGAGAATTGCAGAACAAAAAGATATTCTCAAAAACCTTATTAGCTTAATAGAAAGCTATACTGGAGATAAAAATCTTGAAAGTATTTTAGCGGATCTTAAAGCAATAAATGCAATTTATGAAAGCGGTGTTGAAGTAAAAACAGAGTCCGGGGTTATTAAAACTGACGAATCTGCAAAGAAGACTGTAATTGAAGATACTTCTGAAATTACTATGTCTCCTGAAAAACTGGCAGAAATTTCTAAAAAAATTGCTGAGGTTCGTAACAATTATATTAAATAACCAAGCTCAAATTTAAATATTTATCACAATGAAAAAATTTAGTGCACCCATAATATTATCTTTGTTTTTGATATTAGGTACCTCCTATTATGCTATTTCTCAATGTAATGCATTTACCAAACGCAAGTGTCTACCTGTTTTAAAACCTTTTCAGCACAATGGGTTATTAAATAGTGTTTCTCTTTCGCCCGGCGAATCAGCAGCATTGGAAATGACATTTTATGTGGATACAGATTACCGTTTGGCAGTATGCAACGATGAAAGATTAGGGGATGTTAACTTTAAAGTACTTAGAAAAGACAGTTCCGTAGTTTTTGACAGCAAGAAATTTGGCAATCCAAAATCTTGGGATTTTACTGTAAACTCTACTCAACAGTACTTTATTGAAGTATTTGTTCCCAACTCAAAAAACAAAACAAACCTTGACGAAATGGGTTGTGTATCTGTTTTGGCTGGATATAAAAAGAACTAAAATATACCAACTATTTTTATTGAAGGGTTTCTCTACTATTTAGAGAAACCCTTTGTTTTGCCTTTAAAAAATATTAATTGTATTTTCGCACACTCACAACTATTTAATAAATATAAATTATGTTTGGAAACAATTCAAAAACAAATTTCATGACTAAAAAAACTGAAATTGATACTGGAAGTATAAATACTTTGGGCATTGGTACCACGGTTACAGGAGATATTGTTACAAATGGTGATATTAGGATAAATGGAAGTTTAACAGGCAACATTACTGCCAAAGGGAAAGTTGTAATTGGTCCTTCGGGTTTTATTGAAGGAAATGTTAATTGCCAAACTGCAGATGTTTATGGAAAAATCAGAGGAAATGTTATCTCATCAGACATACTTTCATTAAAAGCAACAGCAAATATTACAGGTGATATATCGGCAGGAAAACTTTCTATAGAGCCAGGAGCAACATTTACAGGCTCTTGCAGCATGGGTGCTGTAGTTAAAGACATTAAAAATGGAGAACAACCAAAAGAAAGAAAAGCAGAAAAGTTCGCCTAAAGAATTTGCTAAATACGGCAATATTGCATTTAAAATGATTGCAATAATATTAATAGGTGTCTTTGGAGGAAGAAAATTAGATGGATGGCTAAAACCAAAATTTCCTGTTTTTACACTTTCGCTTACCCTACTATCTTTAGCTGGAGCATTCTACAGCATGATCAAAGACATTAATCCACCAAAAAATTGAGTAAAGAATTTAGTGCTTTTCTTTTAAAGACTGGTATAGTTGCAGTAGCAATTAGCCTTTTGGTTACTTTTGCTCTCCCCTCTTTTATTAGTGATTTTAAATCAGGCACGGCACATATGCTTAATTTTTTATTGTGGATTAGCACTGCTATGGTTCATTATTTTTTGATGAAAAAAGCCAATGGAAGGGTACAAGGCTTTATTCCAAGCTTTATGCTTACTACAACTATAAAATTGATGGTTTATTTCTTTTTGATATTGGCTTATGCATACACACACAGAAGCGAAGCGGCATTTTTTATTATTTGCTTTTTTTGTTTGTATGTTATTTACACAGTTATAGAAATAACGTCTATTTTAGGTTTTTTAAATAAAGAGGAAAGTTCCTAATTATAGCTAGCAAAAGAAATCACAGATTTTTTAAATTAAAATTTTAAAGGAACGCCAAACGTTTTTTAAAGACTGCTTGATTAAGCGCTCTAAAAATTAAATTTTACAAGTGAATACAAAAAATATTATTCTTTCATAGAGTTAATCTTTTAGTATTTCTGCAAAAAATAAGCAAACTCACATTTTGCGGAAAATGAATAAAGTAAATTGTAATTTAAAATCAGATTTTAAATACCAATCAAAATTAGATTGGTTTAAATAAATCATATAGGGATAAATAGATTTGTATTTAAATGCTTTAACATATTAATTCAAGATTTAAAACAATAAACAACCTAAATTTGTGTAAATACAATTATGAATAACTATACAAGTCTTATCCAAAAACTGGATGAATTTATAAGAAAATATTACAGAAATCAATTAACCAAGGGGCTAATTTATTCTGTTGGTTTGTTAGTAGCTTTTTTTCTGGTTGTTTCTGTTGCACAATATTTTGGTGAATTTAGCACAACAATAAGAACATTTCTTTTTTATTCTTTTATAGGTTCATTCATTAGCGTTGTAGGTTATTATATTGCTTGGCCACTTTTAAAACTTTTTAAAATAGGAAGTATTATTTCACACGAACAAGCTTCGCAAATTATTGGCAAACATTTTTCAAACGTAAACGATAAACTTATCAATACTTTACAGCTTCATAAACTTCAAGAAACAAATGGAACCCCTGAACAAAATATATTAATTGAAGCCAGTATAAATCAAAGAATTAAAGACTTAAAGCCTATTCCATTTACCAATGCAATTGATGTTAGCAAAAACAAAAAATATATAAAATATGCAGCCATTCCGGTTATTGTTTTGCTGTTAATTCTTTTTACAAAACCTAAAGTATTGTCTGATTCCGCAAAAAAAATTATCACCTACGATACCTATTACGAAAAGCCTGCTCCATTTAACTTTATAGTAGAGAATTCAGCACTAACTGCTGTTCAGAATGCCGACTACTTATTAAAAATAAAAGTAGAAGGAGAAATTATTCCAAACGAAATATTATTAATTGAAATAAACTCTGAGAACAGATTAGAAAAAAAAGACAAACTGCATTTCAATTATAATTTTAAGAACATTCAAAACGATATTAGTTTTAAATTGTTTGCCGATGGTTTTTACTCCAAAGAATATACTATTAAAGCTCTGCCAAATCCAGTTTTATTATCATATACAGCAAAAGTTGTTTATCCTGCTTATACCAGAAAAAAGAGCGAAATACTAAGTAACATTGGAGACTATCAAGCACCTGAAGGAACACAAATTACCTATTCATTTCAAACAAGAGATGTAGATAATTTTATTTTTTATTCTCCAGATAAAAAGTTAGAAGTAAACAAAACCAGCGAAAATAGATTTGAATTGGCCATCAACTTAAAAAATAGTTTTTCGTATTCTCTTAAAACTTCCAACAAATATTTTACGTCAAAAGATTCAATAAACTATACTTTAGAAGCTATTCCCGATCAGTTTCCTACGATTGATGCCGAAGAAAGAAAAGATTCTAACAACATCAACTTTGTATATTTTAGAGGTACAATAAAAGATGATTACGGTTTTTCCAAATTAACGTTTAATTCCGTAAAGAAAGAGAAAGACGGAAAAACAAGTCCTGCCAATCAAGCTGTAGTTATTAGCAAATCTAACCTGGAGCAAGAATACTTTTTTGCATGGGATTTATCAAGCCTTCAAATAAAACCCGGCGATGAAGTAGAGTATTACTTTGAAATATTTGACAATGATGGAATAAATGGAGCAAAATCAACTCGTTCGCAAAAATTCGTTTTTAAGGCATTGTCAGAAGATGAACTTGCAGCCAAAGCAGAAAAAGGAAACTCCGATACAAAAAAAGGGTTGCAACAAAACCTAAAAATGGCAAAGGACATTCAAAAAGAAATAAATGAACTGAATAAAAAAATTCTGGATAAAAAAGTTCTGAGTTACGAAGAAATAAAGCGGTTAAAAGATTTGATGCAAAAACAAAAAGATATTGAAAAACAAATAGGAGAACTTCAAAAACAAAACAAAGAGAATGCCAACGAACAAAATCAGTTTAAACAACCCAACGAAGAATTATTAGAAAAGCAAAAGCAAATTCAAGATTTAATGGCTCAACTACTTCCCGAGGAGCTCAAAGAAAAAATGAGAGAATTGGAAAAACTGCTTCAAGAAAATGTTGACAAAGATAAAATACAAGATGCACTAGAAAAGCTAAAAGAAGACAATAAGGACTTAGAAAAAGAACTAGACAGAACCTTGGAGATTTTTAAGAAAATGGAAATTGAAGACAAGCTAAAAAACAATATTTCCGCTATAGAAAAACTTGCAGAAAAACAGGAGGAGCTTGCCAAAAAAACAGAAGAAAAAAATGGCAATCCCAACGAATTAAAAAAAGAACAAGATGCCTTAAATAAAGAATTTGAAGAATTAAAAAAAGAACAATCAGAATTAGAGGAGAAAGCCAAAGAGCTGGACATTGACACTGGCGAAATGTTTGGTGAGAAAATGGACGAGAAGAAGGAAGATATTTCTAAGGAAATGCAAAACAGCTCGGAACAATTGGCAAACAAACAAAATAAAAAGGCTTCTAACTCTCAAAAAAATGCCGCACAAAAAATGAAACAAATGGCCGCACAAATGTCTGCCATGGCAAGTCAGGAAGAGCAAGAAGAAGCAGAAGAAGATTTAAAATCACTAAGAGCAATATTAGAGAATTTAGTGAAGCTTTCTTTTGACCAAGAAGATCTAATGAAGCGTTTTTCTGCGGTAGATAGAATGAATCCTCAGTATGTTAAACTTACACAAGAACAAAAGAAGTTGAAAGATGATGCTAAGTTAATTGAAGATTCACTCTTTGCACTGAGCAAGAGACAGCCAAAAATTGAGTCAATTGTAAACAGAGAAATTGCAGATATAAATTCTAATATGCAAAAGTCCATTCAAAAGATGGCGGATAGACAAACAGGTGAAGCAACTTCTCGCCAGCAATATGTAATGACATCCGTAAACAATCTTGCCTTATTATTAAATGAAGCATTAGAACAAATGCAACAACAAATGGCAAATTCTAAACCTGGTTCCGGAAAATGCAGCAAGCCAGGAGGTTCAGGACAGGGCAAGCCAAAACCTCAATCAGCATCGCAGATGAAAAAGATGCAAGAAAAAATTAACAAAGAAATTGAAAAACTAAAACAACAATTAGAATTAGAAAAAGCACAAGGCAAACAAGACGGCAAAAAACCAGGAGACAAGCCAGGCCAGAAACCAGGCGAAAAGCCTGGAGATAAGCCAGGGGAAAAAGGGAAAAATGGATCACAAGGTGAAGGTGGCACAAGTGAACAATTGGCAAAAGTAGCTGCACAACAAGAGGCTCTTAGAAGAGAAATGCAAAAAGCCGCCGAATTACTAAATAAGGATGGCAAACAAGGAAATGGGCAAATGCAAAAAATTGCTGAACAAATGGAAAAAACAGAATCCGACATTGTAAATAAAAACATTACACAAGAAACTTTAAGGCGGCAACAAGAAATTATGACCAGACTCTTAGAGGCAGAAAAAGCAGAGAGAGAAAGGGATGAAGATGAAAAACGTCAATCCAATGAATCAAAAAATACTAAATTAAGTAACCCTGAACAATTTTTTGAGTATAAGCTACAAAAACTTAAAGAAGCGGAATTAATTCGATCGGTACCACCGGCTTTAATCCCCTACTATAAGAATAAAGTAAACGAATATTTTAACTCATTAAACAAATAAAAATGGTGGCAAGCACACACAAAATTCAATTAGAATCAAATTATCAAAGCCTAAGCACAGTAGAAAAATTTATTGAAGAGGTCTGTGAAGAAAATAATATTGGCGAAAATAATTTTGGTAATATTTTAGTAGCTGTTACAGAAGCTGTAAACAATGCAATACAACATGGCAACAGACTAGATCCTACCAAAAAAATTGAAATGGAAGCCGAAGCAATAGGAAGTGCCATTCAATTTAAAATTTCAGATCAAGGAAAAGGTTTTGACTTTTCTAATATTCCTGATCCTACTGAACCTCAAAATTTAGAAAAGCCAAATGGAAGGGGAGTTTTTCTTATGAAAAATCTTGCGGATGCAGTATCTTTTGAAGAGAACGGAAGAATTGTTCATCTAAAATTTAACGCAATAAACTAATTGCTTTATTGAAAAAAAACTACTCTCAAATTTATTTTTTTTTAGAGAATATTCCTTTCCAATTAAAAGGAAAGCAAAAAATAAAAAAATGGATAAGTGATGTTGTCCTCCAACAAAAACATGTTGTGGGAAACATCACTTTTGTTTTTTGCAGCGATGAATATCTCTTAAAAATAAATCAGCACTATCTAAATCATGATACCTTTACTGACATTATTTCTTTTGATTATTCAGAATTAATTGATGTAAACAAAAAACTAATTAGTGGAGAAATTTATATAAGTATTCCACGAGTAAAAGAAAATGCCAAACTAAATAAACAAACATTTACGCAAGAATTACACAGAGTAATAATTCATGGCATTCTTCATTTTTGCGGTTTTAAAGACAAAAGACAAGAA
>CAIMMJ010000305.1 GCA_903842515.1 uncultured Bacteroidota bacterium
CATAAAAAAGGCGAAAAACCTTCAATCGGTTTAATACTAAAACGATTGCGTTAATAACATTCGTCGGTTTCATTTAAGAAATATATGTAGATGTAATACATTTGCTTCATTCTGAGCTCAAACAAAGGGCAAAATTTAAAATTCAATAATTAAAATAAAAACAATGAGCATAATCATTAAAGTCCACGCAAGACAAATTCTGGACTCAAGAGGAAACCCAACAATCGAAGTAGATGTAGTAACCGAAAATGGTGTTTTAGGACGCGCTGCTGTTCCAAGTGGTGCTTCAACTGGTGAGCACGAAGCGGTAGAATTACGTGATGGTGGTAAAGCTTACATGGGAAAAGGTGTTTCGAAAGCTGTTTCTAATGTAAATACGAAAATTGCTCCCGAATTAATGGGTGTTTCAGTATTTGAACAAAATCATATAGATCAATTAATGATTGAACTAGATGCCACTCCAAATAAATCAGAGCTTGGTGCTAATGCAATTTTAGGAGTTTCTTTAGCGGTTGCTAAAGCTGCGGCTAATGAATTAGGGCTGCCTTTATACAGATACGTTGGTGGAGTTTCTGCTAATACCTTGCCAGTACCGATGATGAACATCATAAATGGCGGTTCACATTCA
The DNA here is from genome assembly GCA_903842515.1 of uncultured Bacteroidota bacterium. GTDB lineage: Bacteria > Bacteroidota > Bacteroidia > UBA4408 > UBA4408 > CAIMMJ01. The sequence goes on from CAIMMJ010000305.1 coordinate 629, forward strand.
GATGCACCAATTGCATTCCAAGAATTTATGATTATGCCGGTTAAAGCGAAAAACTTTACACATGCTATGCAAATGGGAACGGAAATTTTCCACAACCTGAAAAAAGTATTACACGATAGAAATTTGTCAACCGCAGTTGGTGACGAAGGTGGATTTGCTCCAAACTTAGCTGGTGGAACAGAAGATGCTTTAGACACCATTAAAAAAGCGGTGGAAAATGCGGGTTATACATTTGGTGACGAAGTAATGATTGCATTAGACTGCGCCGCTTCTGAATTTTATGTAGACGGAAAATACGACTATACTAAATTTGAAGGCACTACCGGAAAAATTAGAACTTCTAAAGAACAAGCCGAATATTTAGCATCTTTGGCTGCTAATTATCCAATCATTTCTATTGAAGACGGAATGTATGAAGACGATTGGGAAGGCTGGGCATATTTAACCGAATTAATCGGCGATAAAACACAATTAGTAGGTGACGATTTATTTGTAACAAACGTTGAGCGTTTAGCAACCGGAATCGAAAAAGGAATTGCCAATTCTATTTTAGTAAAAGTTAATCAGATTGGAACCTTAACAGAAACTATTGCAGCAGTAAACATGGCACACAATGCTGGTTATACTTCGGTAATGTCTCACCGTTCCGGAGAAACAGAAGACAATACGATTGCCGACTTAGCCGTTGCCTTAAACTGTGGCCAAATTAAAACGGGTTCTGCTTCACGTTCTGATCGTATGGCAAAATACAATCAGTTGTTGAGAATAGAAGAGGAATTAGGTGATACAGCATACTTCCCTGGAGTAAGAGCTTTTAAACAGAAGTAGATCTTTTTATAGAAATTTAATAATTACACCTGACAGATTTTGAAATCTGTCAGGTTTTTTTATTAATCTACCGACTTCACATTATCATCAGGAATGCGGTCAATTAAATAATTGTATGGATCAATACCCGCTTTATAAGGTTCAGTCTTCGTTTTAAATACAAAAGTGTTGTCCTTTTTTGTTATTTTTAAGCGTTTGTATACTAAAGGCTTCCCTAAAACATTCTCCTTGTCTGATTTTCCAAATACACCAATATCTATATAATCGGCAATAGGAGTAGGAGTTTCTTTCCCTAAAGCATTAGAGCGAAACTTCTCTGAAGTGGTTTTGATGCTTACTTCATATTCGTCACCAACTTTTTTAGAGGTTACTTTCAAAGTTCTATTAGAAAACAGCGTAATGTTCTCAAACAAATCCGGTATCAAATAAC
>CAIMMJ010000306.1 GCA_903842515.1 uncultured Bacteroidota bacterium
ATATAAGACAGTGGCAAATGGATATTTCTAATAAGATTGAAGCCTGGGCTAATGAGCCCATGACTATTAAATAGGCACTAATGTTTTAACTATGTTTGACCAAAACGAAAAAAGTCGCTGTAAACTGTTCATTTACAACGACCTTTTATCATTTCTTGTGAACTGGCTGGGGAAAATCCTCATTCATAAAAGTGCGCAATTTTGCGCTTATCTGCCTGATATATAACAAGTAACATTTTATTAATAAAGCATACATGTGCATGCTTATGCACCATTATGTGCCCAATGTTTTAGCATTGTTTGTACCTATACATTTGCAATAAATTTAAAAATTATGATCCCAACAATTTCTTTTTACGTCTTCAAAAACAGACAAAACAAAAGAGGAGAGGTGAACGTTTACCTCCGTTTTACAAGTGACAGAAAGTCAAATTACAAGTCAACAAATGTTTCGGTCCCAAGTAGCATGTGGGATCACAACAAGCAAAAAGTTAAAAGTGCTTATAAGCTAAGCAACGCAACTAATATGCTATTGGAAAGAAAGATTTCTGAGGTAAGAGAAGAGTTAATGCATTCGGCTCTTAAAAACAAGCATATTTCAAGTAAACAAGCTAGAAATATAGCTTTTAGCAAAACAAACTTATCTTTTTTTAAAATTGCTGATGAATACGTGGCAAAGTTTTTAAAGGATGAGAAATTTGGATCCTTCGATAAGTACAAGTCAATTTATTCCAAATTTGGAATTTTTTTGGGAGGAAGGGGTGCTACCTTCTATGATATTGATACTAAATGTCTAAATGATTTTCAATACTATCTTAAAACAGAGTGTAAAAATAAGGTTAACACGATCCATAATAATTTAAAGGCGGTGAATAGGATATTTAACATTGCCATTGAAAGAGGTATTATAACTTCAAATGAAGACCCATTTAGGACCTTTAAGATTAAGCAAGAGAAAACAGTCAGGGATTTCCTATCTCTTGAGGAAGTGGCTAAAATCGCCTCCCTTGAGCTAGTGCCAAATAGTTATCTGGAAAAATGTAGAGATATGTTTTTATGGACCATTTTAGCAGGCGGTTTAAGGGTTAGTGACGTATTGTCTCTTAGAAAAGCAAATATTGATGGACAAATAATGACTTTGGTAATACAAAAAACAAACACACCGCATAGGATTAAGTTGCCAGACCATTGTTTCCAAATTTTAAAAAAGTTTATGGACAAAATAGATTTAGCTGATGGTTATGTTTTTGGTATGTTAGATGAAGCCGCGTTTACTGCCTCTGCAAAAAAACTTGATCAGCTAGTTGCTAGTGCAACGGCAAAATACAATGTTGCACTTAAGGAAATTGCAAAAAAAGCAGAAATCAAAAAAGTTATTGGTAGTCACCAAGCTCGTATATCATTTGTAACTATTGCTGCACAAAATGGAATACCTTTGACATCAATCCAAGGCATAGTTTGCCACTCAAAAATGGATATGACAGCTCATTACAGCAAGTTCACTGAGAGTCAGGGTAGTGATGCTTTAAGCGACTTAGAGAAAAAAATCATCAAATAAATTTGGCTATAACAATAATAGTTGTTATATTTGCTTAATAAATGATATAAATGGATTACAAAGAGACTTTAAAATTGATTTTACGAAGGGAATATATTGATCCTAAGTTCTATAATGGACTTTCAAGCTATTTTTTCCCAAATGAAATACACCGACTCTATGACGAGATAAATAGCTTGGTTAAGCGTAATGATAATAGAACAATGGAAATATTTGATAAAATGACTGAATTAGATTTGTATAAAACGGTGATTGAACTAAAAATTAGCTCAGCAATTGTTTCTGACGCAAAAGATAATGACAATAAGTATGTTCAAGCTAGAGTCGCAATTTTAAATAAAGAGAAGAAGAGGGTATGGATTAGTTTGTATTTGGCACCATTATCAGAATTCAGACTTAAGCGAGACGGTAAGTTAGATTCAGATGAAATTAAGTGGAGAGGAAG
>CAIMMJ010000307.1 GCA_903842515.1 uncultured Bacteroidota bacterium
GCAAATTGCTCTTACATCTTCTGGAATAACATAGCCACGACGTTTGATAAATGCATAGGCTTTTGCTGCCAATGCTAAGTTTATGCTTGCCCTTGGTGAACCTCCAAATGAGATTAAGCCTGAAAATTTTTGCAATTTATATTGCGATGGAAAACGAGTTGCAAAAACAATATCAACAATGTATTGCTCAATTTTTTCGTCCATGTAAACTTCTCTTACTAATTTTCTTGCATTAAGAATTTCTTCGGGTTTGATGATGGAAGAAATAGTATTTTTTACAATACTTAAATTCTGACGTATAATTTTTTTCTCTTCTTCTTTATTGGGATAATTTACAACAACTTTAAGCATAAACCTATCCACTTGTGCTTCGGGCAAAGGATAAGTTCCTTCTTGCTCAATTGGATTTTGAGTAGCCAATACCAAAAATGGCTCTGGCAATTTGTAGGTTTGTTCGCCAATGGTTACTTGCCTTTCTTGCATGGCTTCTAACAAAGCACTTTGCACTTTTGCAGGAGCCCTGTTTATCTCATCGGCCAATACAAAATTAGAAAATATAGGTCCTTTTTTTACAGAGAATTCTTCCTTTTTCTGGCTGTAAATCATTGTTCCTAATAAATCGGCAGGCAATAAATCTGGCGTAAATTGTATTCTACTAAATTTAGCATCAATAGCCGAAGCCAATGAATTTATTGCAAGTGTTTTTGCCAATCCGGGAACACCTTCTAATAAAATATGTCCGTTAGATAGCAAGGCAATAAGCAAACGTTCTACCATTTGCTTTTGACCAATTATAGTTTTTTCTAACTCTAGATTTAATAAATCTACAAAAGCACTTTCACGTTGAAGTTTTTCGTTTAGTTCTTTGATGTCTGTAATAGTTGTTTCCATAAATTTAAGCTGAGCAAAAATAGAATTGTCAATTCTTTAGTGTGTATAAAGCATGTTAAGTTTTGTTAATCAAAATTGGCTGTTTCCTTTGCTATTGTTAGCATATAGAACATTAACAAATTAAATTAATTACAAAAAAAAACCCTTTAAAAATTTCTTTCCAAAGGGTTTTACTTAATTTTTGTTTATTTATTTTTTCTTGGCAGGAGCGGCAGCTTCTGTTGCAGCAGCGGCAGCAGCACGTGTCATTCTAACGGCAGCTATCACTACGTTTGGAGCATCTAAGAAAGTTACACCTTCTATTTTCATTTGAGAAACTTTTACAACTCCACCAATTTCTAACGGTTCAACGTTTACTGATATAAAGTCTGGAAGGTCTTTTACAAAAGCTCTTACCTTTAGTTTTCTTACATTTGAAACTAACTTACCACCTGTACGAACACCGGCAGCAGTTCCAATTAATTTAACCGGAATATCAATTACAATTGGTTTGTTATTGTCTAATTCCATAAAATCTATGTGCATAATTTTATCAGAAACCCCATTAAATTGAATTTCTTGCATTATGGTGTTGTACTCCTTGCCATCAACAGTAATGTTTACGGTGTAAACCTCTGGTGTATAAATTAAATGACGAAGGTCATTGTACTTTACACTAAAAAAAACCTGACTTGCACCGCCATAAACTACACAAGGCACCAATTCTTGGGCTCTTAAGTGTGCAGCATCTTTTTTCCCTACGTTCGCTCTTGGCGAACCGCTCAAATTAAATACTTTCATTTTTTTATTTTTGTGTGAATTTGTTTTTTCCCGTCTTAAAAAAACTCCTCCACGTTTTTATTTTTATAGTTATGACGGTTATTTTAAATGATAAATTTTGTGCTAATTGATTGCTGGTTGTGCACCATTTCAAAAACATCAGCAAATAAATCTGCTACCGAAAGCACATTTATTTTGGAAGTAATTTCCTCGTATCCTTTCTTTAGTGGAATAGTGTCTGTAACTATCAGCTCAGTAATACTTGACTTTTCAATTGTTTCGTAGGCATTTCCACTTAATATTGGATGAGAACAAACTGCTCTAATACTTTTTGCTCCTTTGTCTATCATCATGTCTGAAGCTTTTGCAAGTGTTCCTGCTGTGTCTACAATGTCGTCTACCAAAACTATGTCTTTGCCTTCTACGTCACCTATAACCGTCATGCTGTCTACTTTATTGGCCACCTTTCTTTGTTTGTAGCAGATTACAATATCGCACTTTAAATACTTGGCATAAGAGTTTGCTCTTTTTGAACCGCCCATATCTGGCGCTGCAATGGTAAGATTGGGCAATTCTAAGTTTTGTATGTAGGGTAAAAATATAGAAGAACCATACAAATGATCTACTGGAACATCAAAGAATCCTTGTATTTGATCGGCATGCAAATCCATGGTAATAATTCTTGTTACACCTGCAGATATTAATAGATTGGCCACTAATTTTGCTCCAATAGCAACTCTTGGTTTGTCTTTTCTGTCTTGCCTGGCATAGCCAAAATAAGGAAGCACTGCAATAATTTCTTTGGCGGAAGCTCGTTTTGCGGCATCAATCATCAATAACATTTCTAACAAATTATCTGCTGGCGGAAATGTAGATTGAATAATAAAAACATCGCTTCCTCTTACAGTTTCCTCAAAAGATGGTTGAAATTCGCCGTCGCTAAACTGCGAAACAGTTACTTTTCCTAGGTCAGTTCCATAACATTCGGCAATTTTATGTGCTAAATAGTAGGAGGCTCTGCAAGAGAAAATCTTTACTTTGGTTTCCACTGTTTTTTTGTTTGGGGTTGCGAAAGTAGCAAATTTTTCTAATTTTTTGACGTTAAATTATTATTAAAATGGATTTCTGTTGTTAAATTCCATCTTACTAATCATTTTAAACCATTTGATTGAAAATAATAATCGAAAAAAAATCAAAATTATCAATTTTTCAACTACTTGTTTTTCAATAATAAAAACGTTTTTAACCGCTTATTTTCGTTTATATCCACATACAATTATTTATTCTCCGACTAAATTTTTGCCAAGCCCACACCTTTGCATCGTCAAAACCGAAAAACAGTAGCTACACAATTTTTTACGGCAAGCAAAAAAAGAACAATTAAATAAGTATTAACGAAAAAAACAAAACACATGAACACACTTAGAAACAAAGTACAGTTAATTGGTAACATAGGCAAAGAGCCCATGATTTATACCACAGAAACAGGCAAAAAGGTAGCAAGGTTCTCTTTAGCAACAGTAGAAAGTTACAAAGACAAAAACGGAGATTGGGTGAAACAAACAAGCTGGCACCAGGTGGTTGCATGGGGCAAGGCAGCGCTTATGGTAGAAGA
>CAIMMJ010000308.1 GCA_903842515.1 uncultured Bacteroidota bacterium
GATTATTTAGATGCACCAATTCTTAGAGTTACTGCCGCTGATGTTCCTTTGCCTTATGCTCCAACTTTAATTGAAGCAAGTTTACCAAACCCAACAAGAGTAATAAAGGCTGTAAAACAGGTATTGTATAGAAATTAAATTTTATTTGTTTTATTATAAAATCTACTTTTCTAAAGAGAAGTAGATTTTTTTTTGCTTTAAAACGACTACACTAAATAATTAAAAGAGATTATTTTTTTTGCTCAACATTAACCCATTTTTATTGTTTAAATTTATCACATGATAGGATACCGTTTTTCTGAACAAAAAGATAAAAAAGACAAAAGTATTTTTGATCAGCTTTTTGATATATTTAAAGAAATGCTAGTGTACACAAACGGCGATGCTGCAGAAGCTCTAAGCTGGCTAACCGAAGTAGATAAACAATACAACATTACCACACCTGAATACGGAATGGGCGATTTTATAGAAGACCTAAAAAGAAAGGGCTACTTAAAAGACTACCAAGAAAAAGGTGAAGTAATAATTACACCCAAAACAGAGCAAAGCATCCGTAAATCTAGCCTAGACCAAATTTTTGGAAAAATAAAAAAATCAAAACAAGGCAACCACCAAAGTAACTTTTATGGCCTTGGCGACGATGTAACTTCAGACAAACGTGAATACCGTTTTGGCGATTCCATAGAAAATATTTCGATGGTAGATTCTTTAAAGAACTCTCAAATAAACAATGGAATCAGTGATTTTACACTTACAGAAAACGATTTAGAGGTAATGGAAACAGAGCACAAGTCGCAAACTTCTACTGTGCTGATGATTGATATTTCTCACTCCATGATTTTGTATGGCGAAGACAGAATTACGCCCGCAAAAAAAGTGGCCATGGCATTGGCAGAACTTATTACCACAAAATACCCAAAAGATACTTTAGAAATTATTGTTTTTGGCAACGACGCTTGGCAAGTAGAAATTAAAGATTTACCTTACCTACAAGTTGGACCTTATCACACCAACACTGTTGCGGGTTTGGAACTTGCACTTGATTTATTAAGGAGAAAGAAAAATCCAAACAAACAAATTTTTATGATTACCGATGGCAAACCCACTTGCCTTAAAGAAGGAGACCATTATTACCAAAACAGTTTTGGGCTTGATAAAAAAATAATTAATAAAACATTAAACATGGCGGCAGCTTGCCGAAGATTAAAAATTCCGGTTACTACCTTTATGATTGCCAAAGACCCCTACTTGCAAAGTTTTGTTGAAGAATTTACCCAGATAAACAACGGAAAAGCATTTTACACCAGCCTTAAAGGTTTGGGAAATTATATTTTTGAAGACTACACAAAAAACAGAAAAAGAAAAATACGCTAAATCATGAAACCAAACATAAGCACATTAGGAGAGCTAAAAAAATCGGGCTATCAAATTAAATCCATCAAAACCGAATTAAGAGAAAACTTAATTGTATCCATCAAAAAAAAGAAGAATCCATTTGTTGGAATTTTAGGATACGAAGATAGCGTTGTTCCAGACATTGAAAGGGCTATACTTTCTCGCCATAACATAAATTTATTGGGGCTAAGAGGTCAAGCAAAAACAAGAATCGCCAGGCAAATGACAGAATTGTTAGACGAGTATATTCCTGTTGTAAAAGGCTCAGAATTAAACGACGATCCACTTTTGCCCCTTACACGATTTGCCATTGATTTAATTGCTGAACATGGCGATAACACTCCAATAGATTGGTTGCACCGTTCGCAAAGGTACTCTGAGAAATTGGCCACACCCGATGTATCTGTTGCCGATTTAATTGGCGATGTTGACCCCATAAAAGCTGCCAATCTTAAGCTACCTTATTCCGACGAAAGAACTTTGCATTTTGGCCTCATTCCAAGAAGCAACCGTTGTATTTTTGTGATAAATGAACTTCCTGATTTGCAGCCCAGAATACAGGTTTCATTATTTAATATTCTGCAAGAAGGCGATATTCAAATTAGAGGATTTAAAATTCGTTTGCCTTTGGATATACAGTTTGTATTTACTGCCAACCC
>CAIMMJ010000309.1 GCA_903842515.1 uncultured Bacteroidota bacterium
GGTGCATTTACCATTACAAACCAATTTTCTGAATTTGCCGGTGCGTCGCTCTCTTGGTATTTTGAGGAAATATTTATGTAAATAGTAGGGTCATTAAATATAGTTTTCTCATTGAACAAACATTCGAATTCTCTTTTATAATTGCTTGAGAAGAAAATATTGTGCAAATCCAATTCAGGAAAACTCTTTTTTATTCCCCAATAAAAAATAATTGCTGAGGAAGATTTTTCTTGATTTAATATTTTTTCCGGTGCCTCAATTTTTGGCAATAAATTTTTGTACGTTTTAAAAACATCCATGTTTGAAACTACAATTTCCGCCTCATATTTTTTGTCCTCGCACTCTACTCCAACAACTTTGTTTTTGTAAACGGTAATTGAACTTACTTTTCTATTGAAATGAAATTGAACTCCTAAGTCTTTGCATAAATTAAATAATGCTTTGGTAATAGAATACATTCCTCCATCGGGAAAATAAGCACCTAAGTGATGTTCCAGAGATGGAATAACATTTAAAGTAGCCGGCGCTAAATATGGAGAAGAGCCATTGTAAGTAGCATATCTGTTGAAGTATTGAATTATTTTGGGATTTTTAAAACTATTTTCATTTACGCTGTTCATGGTAGAAAAAAGCCTTAAACTATTAATATTTAAAATAACTTTTAACGTTTGAAAATTTAAAAATGAAGATATTTTATGCAAACTTTTTTCCATAAAAATAGAATGAGTTAACTCGTAAATTTTTCTACTTTTATTTAGATACAAAAGAATTTTATTTGATTCTATACCAAACTTTTCTTCCCATTCTTTTGCAAATTTCTGTTCGTTAGAATAGGCGGTAAGCGTGGTTTCATCGTCAAAAAAATAGTTACAGATGATGTCTAATCTTTTATAATCAAGATAATCTTTGGGATTTTTTCCACAGAAACTAATCAAATCATCTATTAAATTAGGCATGGTAAAAAGCGAAGGTCCTAAATCAAATCGGTATCCTTTGATAATTTTTTCGCTTAATTTTCCACCAGGATTTTCGTTTGTTTCAAATACTGAAACTTCAAATCCTTTTTTTGCTAACCTTGCTGCTACTGATAATCCTGCTACTCCGCTTCCAATTACAATGGCCTTTCTTTTCATTTTTTTGGAGGCTGAACAATGTTCATTTCATTTATCAATTCAGGTGCATTTCCAATTTTATCAATTATAAAAAGTGTGTAATGAATATCTAATGAAATATTTCTTGTTGTACTTTCATTGTACATCACATCACTCATGGTGCCCTCCCAATTTCTGTCGAAATTTGTTCCTATCAATTCGCCCTTTGCATTAAATACCGGACTACCAGAATTACCTCCTGTAGTGTGATTACTTGCTATAAAAGCGGTTCGCAAAGAATTATCGACATATAAATATTTTCCAAAATCTTTTTTGCTATAAACATATTTTAAAGTAGAATCTAATTTATAATCTACATTTCCAAGTTTTGCTTTCTCAAAAATGCCATCAATTGTAGTGTAGTAATCATATTTTACTGCATTTCTTGGGGTATACCCTTCAACTTTTCCATAGGTTATGCGAAGTGTTGAATTTGCATCGGGATAAAAACTTTTACCACTAAAAACTTCCTGTTTCAGGAGCACCAGAGATCTGTTTAATGAATTTATCTCTTGGTCGAGTTTGGTTATTAAAGGTTTTATTTCTTTTGAATAATAGGTAGAGGTTAAATTTGTAAAAATATACAATTCATCATTTTGAATTCTATTCATGTGCTTAGAAACATCGTTTATCCAAGTGTATATGGAATCACTTTTGAGCAATGAACTTTTAAATATCCTTTTTGAGATAGTTGAAAAATCTGGTTTAATTTGTTTATCAATAATTTCTGATAAGAACATTGAATACTTGGTAGTTTTAACACCTTTAAAAAATTCCGGTAACAATTTGTTTACCATTTCTATGTCAACTTTTGTTGAATAATCTTTAAAGAACCTTTCCGCTTGCTTTTTCATTAATTCACTTTCTAGTGCAATAGCCTTTTTATCGTCTTTTAGCTCTTTAATTTTTTGAGTAAACTGAATTAATTTTTCTGTAAAGTTAAATACCTCAATGGCCAAAAATGATTCGGTATAATACAATTTAAAAATATTTAGGGGCTCTATCTCTTTGTACTTTTTTTCTAAGTCAACAAATATTTTTTTGTATTTCTCTAAATTTTTTGCTTCAATTATTTTTTTCATTTCCGCCTCTTCTGCTCTTTTTTTATCTGCGGCATTTAGTTTTTCTAATCCTAATATTTCTCCTTGCCATTTTTTCCATCCATTAGATACTGAAGAATATTTACTTGCATATTTTAAATTAATTGTATCATTAGCTTTCATAAACGAATCGTAGGTATTTAATCTAATTGTTCTAAGATTAACTTTAATGGGGTCTTCGGTATTCTTAATAAAATCTACGGCGTAGCTAGATAAATATTCTGTTGTTTTTCCGGGGAATCCATACACAAAAGTAAAGTCATTTTCTTTTACTCCTTCCATAGAAACAGGAATAACATATTTAGGCTTGTACGGTACATTTTCTTTTGAATATTCTGCAGGCATATTATTTTTATCGGCATAAATTCTAAACAAAGAAAAATCTCCGGTATGTCTTGGCCACATCCAATTGTCGCTGTCTTCTCCAAATTTACCAATTGATGAAGGAGGAGCGCCCACTAACCTAACATCCTTAAAAACTAAAGCTGTATACAAATAAAATTTTCCTCCATTGTTAAATGCTTTTACAAAAGCAGTGTAGTTATTTATACTTCTCTCTTTTTCTATCTCAGAACTATTTAATTTAATAATTTTTTCTCTGTTTAATTCAGATGTCGTATCAAAAACATTTTTTAAAATAAGAGCTGTAACATCTTCTGTTGATTGAATAATGCTAACGGTTAAACCCGGATTGATAAGTTCTTTAGATTTTTCTCTTGCCCAAAAACCTTTTTTTAATAAATCATTTTCAACAGTTGATTGTTTTTGTATGTAATCAAAACCACAGTGATGATTTGTAATAAGCAAGCCTTGGTCTGAAACAATTTCACCGGTGCATCCGCCACCAAAATGCACAATAGCATCCTTAATACTTGCTTGGCTTTGGCTGTAAATTTTTTCGGCGTCAATCAATAAGCCCAGTTTTTGCATTTCTTGTTCTTTAAGACCTTTAATGGAGTGAGGCATAAACATTCCTTCTCCAGCTATTGCAATTGAGCCGAAAGCAACTGCTAAAAACAAAATCATCAACCTAATTTTCTTCATATTAATCTTTAAACTTTTAAATTAAAATTGTGAAACAAAATAGGAAATTAAAGTAATAGTATAATTAATTTATACTCATTTAAAATTGATTTAGGGCAGAAAACTTAAAAAGTAAATACAACACAAACAATTATATGAAGCTGTTTTTTAGCACTATACAAAATATTTATGTGGTATTTGTAACAAATTATTTATTTAAGTATCTTACTTTAAATTAACAGAAAATAAATCTTTTAAAAAAAATATATGAAAATCAAACCAATTAATTTAAGTGTAGCCTTGCTAATTTTTGGATTTACGGCAAATGCACAAAACAGAATAAATTTAAGCGAATTTAAGTCTGTAAATATTTCCGGAATTTCCGATTTAAAAATAAAATCCGATACGGTAAATTCTATTGAATTTGTTGGCGAAAGCAATAGTAACTTTTTACCACAAATTGACAAAGGAAATTTAAATTTAGATTTCAGCAAATTAAATTCAGACACTAAAAAGAATGTAATATTAAGTGCTAAAAACATAGAAAAAATTACTGTTTCTGGAATGTCTGATGTTTCTAGTGTTGGCCAAATAAAAGCAAATCAATTCACAATTGAATCAAGCGGTTCTTCGGATATTGTTTTGAGTATTGACGCAAAAAAAGTAATTTCCTTGGTATCTGGTTCGGGAGATGTTAAACTTAGTGGAAACTGTGATGAATTAAGTGCAGAAGTTTCTGGCGCAGGTGATTTAAAAGCTAAAAATTTAAACGCAAAAAATGTAGATGTGTTGGTTTCTGGTGCAGGAGATGCAGAGGTAAATGCAGAAATTTCTATTAAAGGAAAAGCTTCTGGAGCAGGCTCTTTAAAGTATACAGGAAATCCATCTGAAATACAGATTGAAAAAACAGGAGTTGGTTCTGTAAAAAAAATTGATGATGAATCACTGTCATTTGAAATTGGAAAAGATGGAATGAAAATAGATACTGAAACTGATACTACCAGAATTAAGATTGGTAAAAGAAAAATTATCATCATGGAAGAGGGGAAAGAAAAAGTGGAGTCAAATGAATATCCTGATCCGGATAAAAAAGGGAAGAAAAATAAAAAGAAAAAAGAAATTAAATTAGAAGCCAAAGACATTTGGTCTGGTGTAGAATTTGGTTCCAACGGTTTTCTTGTGAATAAAAATTCATTAAAAATTCCAGGCTCACACGAGGGCTTTGAACTTGACTACTCTAAATCTTATTTTTGGAATATTAATCCAATAGAAAGAAATATTTCCATCTACAAACAATACGTTTCTATTGCTACTGGTTTAGGATTTGAAATGAACAGATACAGTTTTGGAAATAGACATCAACTCGTTAATATACCAGATACATTAGTTGCAATGAAAACAGGAATAAACTATAAAAAGAATGTGCTTCGCCTTAACTACATTACAGTTCCGCTTTTCTTAGAATTTAACACCTCCGCAAATCCAAAACATTCGTTTCACTTTGCGCCCGGGATTATTGGAGCCTACAAATTAGGAAGTGCAAGAATAAAACAAGAATATAATTTGGATGGTGTGGACTATGAACAAAAAATTTATGGCAATTATTATGTAAATCCTTTTAAGCTTTCTGCAGCATTAAGAATGGGCTACGGAAAATTAAACCTTATTGCAGCTTATAGTTTAACAGAAATGTTTTCTAAAGATAAAACAATTGGTTTAACCCCATTTACGTTAGGATTGAGCTTAGTTAGTTTTTAAAAATTGCAAAATTCTTTCTCAAAAAAAAAGGTTCCCAAGTTGGGAACCTTTTTTTTGTGCAATAGTAGTATGGGTTAAAAATTTGGTTTTAATAAATATTTACTGTAAAAAAGCTCAATTTCTTTTACAGCTTCATCGGCATAATCCACAATTTTTACTAAGTCTAAATCTTCTAAATTAATATTTTGCTCACCTTCTAGTAATTGAGTTTTTATCCAAGCCCATAATCCTGACCAGTATTCTTTTCCTACTAATATAATAGGAAATCTTGCAATTTTTTTGGTTTGAATTAATGTGATGGCTTCAAACAATTCATCAAGCGTTCCAAAGCCTCCTGGCAAAACAATAAATCCTTGAGCATATTTCATAAACATTACTTTTCTCACAAAAAAATAATCGAAGTTTATTAATTTATCAGAATCTATGTAATCGTTGGAGCTTTGTTCAAATGGTAGCTCAATGTTTAATCCTACAGATTTTCCTCCGCCTCTTTTAGCTCCTTTGTTTCCGGCTTCCATAATTCCTGGCCCACCACCTGTTATAATTCCATAGCCCAATTGCGTAAGTTTAAATGCAACCTCTTCGGCTAAAAGATAGTATTGATTGTTTGCTTTTGTTCTGGCCGAACCAAAAATACTTACACAGGGGCCAATCTTGGCAAGCTTTTCAAAAGCTTCTACAAACTCGGCCATAATTTTAAAAATCTGCCAAGAGTTTTGAACCTTTATCTCATTCCAGTCTTTGTTTTCAAAAGCCTTTCGGATCTTATCTTCTTCCTGCAAATTCATATACATACTATTGGATATTAAAAATTATTATTAACAAAGGTGACAATTAAACAAAAATAAACTTTTGCGGTCGTAAACAACTTATGAACAATAGAAATTAACAATCGTAAATTTGTCCTTTCTAATTATCAATTTATCGGGGTAAATAATAGTTTAGTAAAAAAAATCAATACCTACCAAGCCATATCATTATTAAAATCGGGCGATGTATTTTCTCTGTTGCCTCTTCTCTTATTTGTGGAGTTATCACTTTGACCAATTTTATAAGTAAATGCTAAATTGGCAATTAAGGTTTCTCTTTTTCGTTTGTTTAAACTTTCAAAGTTTTGTGCCTTGGTATATATTTCAAACCTTCGGGTATCAAAAACGTCTGAAACATTTAAGCTTATACTCCCTTTGTTTTTTAGAATATCTTTCTTTAGGCCAATGTCCAATCCATAAATAGCAGCAAAATATCCTTGAAGTAAAATGGTTCTGGCATTGTAAACTCCTGTTACCTGCAAATCTATCCAATTGAATAGTTTTGAAGATGAAATTAATTTTATGTTGTAGTTAAAATTATCGTTGGTAAGCTCTCCTTCGCCACTGCCCCCTTTTAATTTTGTGTAATATAAGTTTACGTTGGTTGTAAAATTAAAATTCTTAGATAAATCGGCCCTCCAAATAAATTCAGAACCTGTGTTTTGTGCATAGCTAAAATTCCTAACGGTTACAAATGCGGTGCCGTCTGGGTAAGCAATTCTATATCTTTGCATAGAATTTGTAATGTGCCTAAAATATCCCGTAAGGATAAACGTACCTAATTTATTTCTGTTGCTAAATGTTGCTTCGGCGGCATAAATGTATTCGGGCAACAAAAAAGGGTTACCTACTCTCACGTTTTGTGGGTCAGAAAAATCCGAAAATGGATTTAAGGATTGCGGCCCTGGACGATTTAAACGCTTGGAAAATGCCAATTGAATTTCTGTTTTTTTATTGAGGGTATAGTTAATGTTTAAGTTTGGAAACAAATCAGTAAAACTTCTATTAATGCTACTGTCTATGGTTAGTTGCTGAATTTGAAGCAATGTATTTTCGGTTCTTAATCCTGCCTGAAAATTTAATTTATTTTTTGAGCCACTTAAAATTAAATATGCTGCAGAAACAATTTCGTTGTATCTAAATTGATTGCTTTGAATAGGATTGCTTATAAAGTCACCACTAATTTTATCTTGGTCAAAAATGGTAAAATCGTTTGAAATATTTCTTATTGAAGTTTTTAATCCTGCATCTAATTTTACCTTTTCTTTAATAGGATTTGTATAATCGGTTTGCAAAACGGCAATTCTAAATATAGAGTTTATGGGATTTAACTGATTGCTCCAAAAGGAAGCCGGATATCCCATTACACCGGTGTTGTTGTATTGCGAAGTTGAAAAGCTTTCATTGTACGAAGCATTTCCACTCATGGAAAGTTCGTGTGCCTTTTTCAGGAAAGATTTTTTTAGAAAAAAATTTGTTTCAGCATTTTTAGAATTAGAGGATGTGTTTACATTTCTTATCCACATAGACCTAAAAATATCTTGTGGAGAATAATTAAAATATTGAATGTCTTCTTGCTCAGATTTAGTTTGAGCTGTGGCACTAATTGAATAAGTAAAAACAGTTGATTTGTTTAAATTAAAATCGCTGGTAAGCCTTACATTATGGGTTTCATTGTCGTTGTTTGATGTGGCAAATTGTCGAAAATAAAAAGAAGTATCGGCAAAATAATTGTCTCTAAAACTATTGCCATTTCCCCAAATAGGATTTTTTCTGTACGAATAAAACACTCCAACATTTGCATTCTTCCTTTTAAACGAAGCACCCACATTTCCTGAATATTTTTTGTTCGTACCAATACCAAACGTTAAATTGGCATTATACCCCACTTGGTTATTTTTTTTTAGTACAATATTTATAATTCCTGCCATTCCATCTGCATCGTACCTTGACGAAGGATTGGTAATTACTTCTATTTGTTGGATGTTTGCTGCTGGAATTTGATCTAAAACTGCTTGTCTGTTTGCACCAGTAATTCCAGATGGCTTCCCATCTATTAATACCACCACATTGGAGTTTCCTCTTACTGAAATGTTGCCATCAATATCAACATTTACTGTAGGTACTTGCTGCAAAACCTGAACGGCGGTTCCTGCAACAGCAGCAATTGAAGAGCTTACATCAAACACTTTTTTTTCTCCTTCCAACTTAAATAAATTTTTTTGGCTTTCAATAGTTACTTCATTTAAATTTTGAGAAGCAGGAAAAAGCCTTAGGTTAATTGTGTCTTTAAAATTTTCGGCACAAAACTTTGGCGATAAATATTTTTTATATGAAAGATTTTCAACCTTAAACAAATAACATTCGGCTGCATTAAAATTAAATTTAATGAAACCTAACGAATCCGACAAACCAGCAAAAACACTGGTAGAATCGGGCAATTTTAAAATGTTAACGCTTGCAAATTCAATTGGGGAATTGGAAGTTTTATCACTAACTTTTATTACAATATTCTGAGAAACTAACTTATTAATCGAAAACAAACTAAGAAAAACTAAACACACTAACATCTTTTTCATAGAATAGGTGACGCTTTAATTGTCTTTTTGTTTTGTAGCTCTTATCATTTCTCTTTTACCGGGAGGCCCTGGCAATGATTCTACTAAAAACCCACATTGTTTCAAATTTCTTTTCACCTCTCCTTTTGCACAATAAGTCACCATTATTCCTCCTGTAATCATTAATGTATTCAAATGTGCAAATGCTTCTAATGTCCATAACTCTGGTTGTGATTGAGGCGAAAAAGCATCATAGTATACCAGGTTGTATTGCTCCTTGGAATGGTATTCTAAGAAATTTGTCCTTGATTTTTCTAATGTAAAAAATTCAGTAATCTGGTTTTGCTGATCAAATGGGGAGGAATGAATTTTTAGAAAATTACTTTTAGAATTCACGTCATCTAACATTTTCCAATACTCTAATTTTTCTGCAATTTCTGTGGATATAGGATAAGGCTCCAAAGAATAATAATTAACTGTAGTATTAGGATTTTGTTGAACAAACATCAACGTAAGAGCTGCATTTAAACCACTTCCTAAACCTAACTCTAGAATATTTATCTTGTGATTATTTTTTTCGACCAGGTAATTTAATCCTGCAGAAATAAATACACAAACAGATTCAGTTAATGCACCATTTATAGAATGATACGTTTGATTGTAGATAGGGTGTACTAAAGTAAAAGATTTATCGGAGGTTTCTTTTAATTGTGGGTTGATGAAATTATCCAAAAAAATTCTATTTTGTTTTGGTTACAAAACTATAGATTGCATTTTTATAGTTTTCAAATCCCAAAGTGTTTGGAACATTGCTGTGGTTTGCCCCATCAATAATATGAGACTCACCATACTTTCCTCTGTAGTTATCATAAACAACTTTGCCTTGCGTTGTCATGCTTAAAAAATCGTCTTCTTTTCCATGTATCCACATAAAAGGTTGAATAACCGATTTAATTTTTTTGGCATTGTTTATTTGATGATTGGTATAATAGCTTGCTGGCATATTTAATTTGGAGGAATTTTCTACCATTGCATAAGAAGAAGCAAAAGGAGCTTCAAGAATTAAAGCACTGGGAGAAATTGTTCTTGCCTTGTAACAAATTTCTGTTGCCGGGGCAGAGCCTAAACTAAAGCCATAAACCACTAATCTGCTACCTGTAAGTCCATAGCCTTGTAACCATCTTAGTGCTGCATCTACATCGGCATAAATTGTTGCCTCTGTAGATTTTCCTTGAGAACTTCCAAAGCCCCTGTAATCAAACATAAGTAATCCATACCTGTGTTTACCGCCTACGTGAGCTAATAATTTTGCTCTTTGCCAATAGAAATCCATATTACCTTTATTTCCGTGGCAGTAAAGTATTACAGTGTCTGTAGATATTTTTCTTAAATCTCCCAAATAAATTGCTGAGATATAAGTTTCATAAGATTCATTCGGTAATCGTGAATAAAGCAAAAATTGATAAATTTTAGATGAGTCAATTTTATATGACTTGTCTAAAACAAAATCTTGTTCACCAGAATAATCGTCAAGCTTATAACCGTTAGATTTTGTTGGGTTAAACAAATTATCGTCTAATCTCTGACAAGATTCAAATGCAAAACTAAACAACACTAAAATCGCCAAGAGATAAAACGCTGATATTTTTGAATTCTTTACCATCCTAATATCCATGAAAAAATTAAAGGTGCCACAATGGTTGCATCCGATTCTACTATAAATTTTGGAGTATTTATGTCTAGTTTTCCCCAAGTAATTTTTTCGTTTGGAACAGCACCTGAGTAGGAGCCATAACTTGTAGTGGAATCAGAAATCTGACAGAAATAGCTCCAAAAAGGAATTTTTTCCATTTCCATATCTTGGTATAACATTGGAACAACACATATTGGAAAATCACCTGCAATTCCTCCCCCAATTTGAAAAAATCCAACACCTTTTCCTTCAGAGTTTTTTACGTACCAATCGGCAAGCCACATCATGTATTCAATTCCTGATTTCATGGTTGAAGCCTTTAATTCTTGCTTTATACAGTAGGATGCAAAAATATTACCCATGGTAGAATCTTCCCATCCCGGAACAATTATTGGAATATTTTTTTTTGCGGCAGCCAACATCCAAGAGTTTTCTGGATTTATTTCGTAATACTGCTCTAAAACGCCACTCAAAAGCATTTGATACATAAATTCATGAGGAAAATATCTCTCGTTTTTTGTGTCGGCATCTTTCCATATTTTGTATATGTGCTTTTGTAGTCTTCTAAAAGCTTCTTCTTCGGGTATGCAGGTATCTGTTACTCTGTTGTAGTGGTTTTCTAATAAATCCCATTCATCTTGTGGACTTAAATCTCTGTAATGAGGTACTCTTTTGTAGGAGTTGTGAGCTACCAAATTCATAATATCTTCTTCGAGGTTAGCTCCAGTGCAAGAAATTATTGCAACTTTATCTTGCCTAATCATTTCAGATAAAGATTTGCCCAACTCAGCAGTGCTCATTGCTCCAGCAAGAGTAACCATCATCTTACCACCTTCATTTATATGTGTTTCGTATCCTTGTGCTGCATCTAAAAGAGCTGCAGCATTAAAGTGCTTGTAATGTTCTTTAATAAAGTTTGAAACAGGTCCTTTGGTCATTTAATTTTTTTGAGTGGCAAATATATAAAAATAGAATTAAATTCAAGGCTTATGTTAGGATGCAAGATTAGCTAACAGCTATTTAACAATTTCTTTACTTTTCAATTGATTAACCATCAATATAAAATTTCCACCAAATTTGATGTCCAACACCTCTTTTAGACTGTCTTTATTAGAGAAATAAACAATGTAGTCGGTAAAAAAAGCGTTTTTTGACAATTGAATTTTGTAAACCAAAAAATCCAGCTTTTCTTTGGTTGTTAATTTGTTTTTATACATTAGTGCATAAAGTTCCCTGTATTTACGCTGCTTTAACTTTTCTTTGTCTTTAGATTTAGCAAATTTTTGAGAACAATAAAATCTATTGAGTTCAAGAGCAAACATTCTAAAAAA
>CAIMMJ010000310.1 GCA_903842515.1 uncultured Bacteroidota bacterium
ACTTAATTAAATACCTTTTTTAAAAAAAAAGGTAACAAAAAATATCCTAAATGTTTGGGTTTAAGCCTTTTTTAAAGGCTTTAAAAAATATCCTAAATGTTTGGGTTTAAGCCTTTTTTAAAGGCTTTAAAAAATATCCTAAATATTTGGCTCAACCTTTTTAATGTTGAAAGAAATCTCCTAAATATCTTTCAAAAAAAAGGAAAAGTTCGGAAAACGTTAGTTTTCTGATTCTGAAAAAGTAATGTATTTTTTGGGTACATTTGCTTTCTTTATTCTTACATGTTGTAACACTTTTGATGGTTTAACAACTCCTAAATCTTTATTATATACTTCATTTGTTATACCATTTCCAATCACTCTTGCATGATGTTTTGCAGAGATTTTTCCACCGCAAGTAGTTTTTTTTGATAAACAACCTCCAGAACCACTTGTTGTTTTTCGTAGATGATGAATAAACATTTGTATTTAATAAAAGAGAACAAAATAAATTTATACCTTTTTACAAAAAAGGTAACAAAAAATCTCCTAAATGTTTGGATCAATCTTTCATGAAAGGTTGAAATTAAAGTCCAAGATTATCATTTACATCAGAAATAATCAATTGTATAATCATGTTTGGATCTAGAATTGAAACTGGTCGAAAGTTTTGATCGATAAAGGATACTTGGAAACGACTATATTGAGCTTCTAAACAATCAATAAACACTAACTGATTGGGTGCAATAGTAAATTGTTCTCCAATTGTTCCTTGCGGAGCAAAACTATAAATTAAATTATTTGGCACTGCATAATTGTTGTTGATTAGTGAACATGTAAGAATAAAACTGGATAATGGTGTCACTTGCGGAACAATTGTTGATAAAAATTGTTGATCTGTTAGATATGAAGGTATTTGAGTTTGACCAGGTGGAATACCACCAATTACCGAATTGGGATAATTTCCTTGAGAAAATCCAATTACAAGACCGAAATTACTTGTTGCAGAAGGTGGTACAACTAATTCAGGTACAATAAAATTTGTTGGTAAAACCCAAGTTGCTCCAACTGGCAAAGTCCACGTATTTGTTGTAGCAAGAGCAACACTTATACCAAAACAATTCAATTCAACTGAATATCTGACTGGATTAATACCTAATGTCATTAAATAAACATAATCTCCAGTGGATGTTTCAAGATAATGTTTATTCTGAACCATAACAAAATGAAGATAATTATTTAAAGCTGGTATTTCATAAAACCCATCTGGTATTAATACAACATTTGTTGTTCCATCAATCCACACGTAACTGAAACTATTATTTCTATTTGCTTGAGTTATGTTGAATGTCGAATAATACATTTGCAATGATGCTAATGCAACTTTTTGACCTTTTCTTAAATTAATATTTCCACCTGCAAATTCATATGATAAAACTGAGTTGTTTGTACCTTCAACTATATTACTTGAATTTAAAATAAGTGCGCGCATTGTATGTAATATAAAAAGATTATTTTTATTTTTATATTACGGATATTTAATTTTAATATCTTTCAACCATTCTTC
>CAIMMJ010000311.1 GCA_903842515.1 uncultured Bacteroidota bacterium
CGATACCGTAATTGAAGCTTGATATATTAAGGGTATTGGGACCATTGATTATAGATAGTGAATTAGGAGTGATATCATTTTCATTTTGAATAGAAAATTGAAAACTATCGATGGACAATGAATTTAACTTTACTGTAAATGTTCTGAAATATTCCGTATTTGTATAGCCATTAATTGTAGTTGCCGAGGTTGTAATTTGCAATGCAGGCGTAGTTGAATGGGTTGCCATAGCTGCAATATTGTTTACCAATTGGAAATTTGCGCTTATAGTTGGTCGCTTAATGGTAATATCAGAAGGTAATAGTCCTTCGCAATTGAAAAATAAATTGCTTGTGTTTATAAATGCATTACTTGCGAAGGGGTCATAAACATTGCAACTGCGGTATGCAAGTTTAATGATACACTGTGATGTAACATTAATTGGCGTAAATTGAATTCTTACCAACTGGCCCGGTAAAATATTCACCCCAGTTCCATAATTTGTAGTGTCGGCAAATGTAACGTTATTGATAGTGCAATTATTTGAATCAATTACTTCAAAAGAATTTGGTATTGTGAGTGTAAATGTTGATAAAATCACTGAGTCAGGCAAATTAACAGTTGCAGTAATAACTGTACCACACCTTAAAGCATTTTGTCCATCTGGGTTAAAAAAATGACACTCAAAACCATCTAAGGTTGGTGTTGGTTGTTGTGAAAATGAACTAAGAGGGAAAATTGTGACTAGAGAAAAAATAAAAGCAAGAAACATTTTAAATGATGAAATCTTGATTGATTTTGATGTGAATAAATTATTCATAATGATGATATTTGAAGGTTTTATTTACACTAATTTATAATGAAATGGCTTGTTTACCCAGCCTAGTCTATCCCTTATTGGGTGGTACAAAAATTCCTTGCAGTTGAAACCAATTTTGCCCGCTTGGGTTTTTGTTATGTGTATAATTCTCCTGTTTCGTTTTGTACAAATTTTATTCTAATTATTTACTCTAGGTTATTAGAATTTTACCTTTAATTTTTGGTAATTTTTGTTGCATAAACTTAAGTATAAAAAGAATTGAAAATGCAAATGGTAGGGTTGTATTTTTTTGTTAAATTTTTTTATGTTCTTGCAAAGTCCTTATTTTATTGATTATTCAGCAATAAAAAAAATTATTTTTTTGTATTGCCATGGTAGGGTAACCCTACCATAAATGGTAGGGGTATGGTAGGGTATAAAATGAGCTATAATGCAAAAAATCGTTATTTTTGTAAGCTCTTATTTATTTTTTACTTTTTTAAATTTAAGTGGAAATTTAATTTTGAAAAACTGATTCTTACTAATAGTTGTAGTAATTGGACAAAGCTATATTGTTTAAAAACTACTCTTAATTATGTGCGTGAGCTAAAAATGGCTCTTTTGATTTTGCTAAGCGTGTGAAAGGGGAAGGGCAAAAGCAAATGTGCCATTTGTGGGGAGGTTTAGAATTTTTTTGAGCGTGGGCTTTTGTTTGTTTTTTTTAGGGTTGGATTGAGAAGTATAGCCAGATTTATGCGTCTTGTCGTCTTCATGGTTGTCTGTTTTTAAATGTCTAAATGATGTTTTGATCGTCGTGTCAGGGTTTCCGCTAACTACTTGCCTCCCGTAAAATAATTGTTCATTTCTTCAAGAGAAACAATTTTTGACGAACTGTCTAAATTAAAATAGGAATCTGCTACCTCCTCATTTTTTACACTTTTTGCTGTTAACCTCATTTCTATCATATAACGGGTAACGTTAAACTCCATCAAAACACCTTTAATTTGATGATAATTAAAATAAAAATTAGGGTCTTTAACAGCTATTTCTTCTGTGTAATAAACTTCAATTGGCGGCTTGCTTCCATCGGCATACTTAGCAATTGCTTTTTTGCAAGTGTAGCCAGCAATAACTTTTTGGCCGGGCACCAATTCAAAATTTAACAGTGGCTCTTTATTAATTATATCCACTAATTGCATGCTATCTGCAACACAAGAATATTTTTTACCCAACATTTGCAAGGTTTGAAAAACAGATTTTTTTTCTAGATTTGAAACAAAAGTAGTGCTAAACATACCTAAACCGGCAGAAAGTTCTTGACTCATGCAATTGTTTTTGAATCTTGCAACCATTGTTCCTGGCAATAAATCGCTGGTTAAAATTGGATTTTGGTTGTTGAGTACCTTTATTTCATATTCTATAATACCTTGTGTTGGTCCGGAATTTTTAGCATCATTGCATGAAGAAAAAACAGCTAATGTTGCAATTATAAGAAACGAAAAAAATCTATTTTGAGCTAAAAAAAAATCAGTGTAAACTCTCATTAATTGCATCATGGTTTACGCAAAGAAATAGAAAAAAACATAAATAACTAAATATTCCATTAATAAAATGAGAAAGCATATTTTTACACATTGAATTTATCATGAAAAAAATATTAAATTACATTGATGGAACATTATTGGAACCATCAGAAGGAAATTATTTAGAAAATAAAAATCCAGCTACAGGAAAAGTATATTCATTAATTCCTGATTCAAGTGCAATTGATGTGGAATTAGCAACCAAAGCAGCACAAACCGCTTACCCATTTTGGAGTGGCTTGCCTAAAGAAGAACGCAGCAATTGGCTTTTAAAAATTGCAGAATTAATTGATAAAAAATCTGATGAACTTGCATTGGCAGAATCTATAGATCAAGGTAAACCTTTGAGCTTGGCTAAAAGAGTTGATATACCAAGAGCTGCGGCAAATTTTAGATTTTATGCAACTGCTATTCTACATTTTTCTAGCGAAACAAATGATATGGGAAGTAACGGTTTTAACTACACCATAAAATCGCCTATTGGTGTGGCAGGTTGTATTTCGCCATGGAATTTACCTTTGTATTTATTTACCTGGAAAATTGCTCCTGCCCTAGCAGCAGGAAATACAGTTGTTGCAAAACCATCGGAAATAACGCCAATGACTGCTTACTTACTTTCAGAAATTTGCATTGAGGCTGGACTTCCAAAAGGAGTTTTAAATATTGTGCACGGGCTTGGTTCAAAAGTTGGAAACGACATTGTATCACATAAAAATATCCCAGTAATTTCATTTACCGGTGGAACAACAACAGGTGAACATATTTCAAGAATTGCAGCACCAATGTTTAAGAAGTTATCGCTTGAACTGGGTGGCAAAAATCCAAATATAATTTTTGCAGATTGCGATTTTGAGCTGGCTGTAAAAACTTCTGTGCTTGCTTCCTTTTCTAATCAGGGTGAAATTTGTTTGTGTGGCTCCAGAATTTTTATCGAGAAAAGTATTTACGAAAAATTTAAAAATGCTTTTATCGAAAAAACAAAAAATTTGGTAGTAGGAAATCCTTTAGATGAAAAAACAAATCTAGGTGCTATTGCTTCGGAAGCCCACTTTAATAAAATAATGTCGTACATAAAATTAGCCAAAGAAGAAGGTGGAACAATTTTATGTGGAGGAGATGAAGTAAAATTAGATGGAGAAAATTCCGAAGGAAAGTTTATTTTGCCCACCGTAATAGAAGGATTAGAGTATAAGTGCAGAACCAATCAAGAAGAAATTTTTGGACCAGTGGTAACCCTTACTCCATTTGAAACAGAAGAAGAAGTGATTATGATGGCTAACAGCACACAATATGGTTTAGCGGGAACAGTGTTTACACAAAATCTAACAAAGGCACATAAAATTGCATTGCAATTGCACAGCGGAATTGTATGGATAAATTGTTGGTTGGTAAGAGATTTACGAACACCATTTGGAGGTGTAAAAAATTCTGGTGTTGGAAGAGAAGGCGGCTTTGAAGCTCTTAATTTTTTTACAGAACCTAAAAATATTTGTGTTCACTTTTAATATTTACTCAATGAAAAAAATACTGATTACAATTTTTATTGCATTGTACGTTAATGCAAATTCTCAAGAATTAGTTTCCGGACCCATGCTGGGATATGTAGAACACCAAACTGCTTGTATATGGCTTGAGCCAAAAGAAAATACAAAAGAAATTATTATTCAATATTGGCCAACAGGAATGATAGATAAAGCTGAAAAAGAAAAAATAATTCTTAGCAATAATTCTAAATATAACCCAATAAAAGTTGAGTTAAACGGCTTAAAAATAAATACTGAATATGAGTATAAAATTTCTGTTGACGGAAAATTTATCTCTACCATTTATAAACTAAAAACCAAAAGAGTTTATGCCAAATGGAGCAAAATAGAACCTGCAAATTTTAGTGTTACAATAGGTTCTTGTTTGTATTTAAACGACAGTATTTACGACAGGCCAGGTACTCCTTATGGAAAAGACCCGCAAATTTTAAACTCTATAGCCAACACCTCATCAGACTTTATGATTTGGTTGGGCGATAATTTGTATTTGAGAGAAGCCGATTGCAGCTCTGCTTGGGGAATAAAAAGAAGATACAGCGTTAATAGAGCAAACCAATTTTTAAAAAACTTATTGAGCAAGCAGCCAAATTACGCCACTTGGGACGACCATGATTTTGGCCCCAATGACTCCAATACTTCCTATGACTTAAGTGACGAAACCACAAATTGTTTTAAAAATTATTGGGCAAATAAAACGTATGGAAAAAACGGAAAAGGCATTTACAGTAAATTTAATTATGAAGATGCAGAGTTTTTTCTGCTCGACAACAGAACCTTTAGGGATGCCAATCAATTGCAAGATTCTACAAATGGGAAAATAAATTTAAACAAAGAATTTTTAGGAAAAGAACAAATGCAATGGCTAAAAAATTCTCTTGCTTCAAGTGAAAGTCCCTTTAAAATTGTAGTGTGTGGAAGTCAGGTGTTTAATGGCATTGCAGACAAAGAATGCTACAGCAAATACACCGGTGAGTTTAATGAATTAATAGATTTTATTAAAACTTCAAACATCTCAGGCTTAATATTTATTAGTGGCGACAGGCATTTTACCGAATTATTAAAAACAGAATCCATTGCAAAATACCCAATATATGAATTTACAAATTCACCAATAACATCAACGCCCTATTCAAAACTTTTAGAAACAGCCGAAGCAAAAAATCCTAAACGTGTGGAAGGAAGTTTGTTTTTGGACAATAATTTTGGGAAACTAAATTTCTCTGGAACAAAAAAAGACAGAACTTTAACTTTTGAAACTTATGATAAAAGCGGGAAAAAAGTTTGGGAATATTCTATTAAAAGCAACGATATAAAATAAAATATGGCGCTCACCAACAACGACATTTTAAAAAAGTTAAGAATAGCTTTGGAACTAAGAAACGAAGACATTGTAGAAATTTGCAAGCTTGTAGATTTTAAAATAACAATTAGTGAGTTAACAGCCTTGTTCAGAAACGAGAGTCATCCTAACTATAAACCTTGTGGTGATCAGCTTTTAAGGAACTTTTTAAATGGATTAATTATCTACAAAAGAGGAAAGCAAGAAGAACCTCAAAAATCCTAATTAAAAATTATGGTCTATTCCATTCTTTATTTATTATAAGAGAGTTTGATGAACAAATTATTGATTGTATTGCTTTTCTTATTTTTTAATTTGTGTTA
>CAIMMJ010000312.1 GCA_903842515.1 uncultured Bacteroidota bacterium
TCTTTAGATAATACAGGTGTAAACGCAGATCCATATCTAGATGCAATGGTTCTGGTGGTTCCCTTTTCTCTATCATACACACCAATACTATATTGTGGTAACATGGCGTTGTAGTTCCAAGCGCCATTGCGTGCACTATAATAAATATAACGACCATCTGCACTCACGGCAGGATCAATTGTTTTTAAGGTAGCGGGTGCTTCAATCAAATTCGTTCCTGCACCACCGTTTTTATGCATCAAATACAATTTAGTATTACGACGACCTTTTGTATACACGATATAATTTCCGTCTGGAGTATAGACTGCACCTGGATAATTATTATTTTGTTCTTCAGTTAAAGCAACGGTATCTTTTTTCTCTAAATCTATGTACCATATATTTTCTGCACCAGAGCGGTCAGATAAAAAAAGGATGCGTTTGCCATCGGGACTAAAACTTGGATGGTTATCGTAAGCCATGCCCTTAGTGATAGCAGTTGCTTTGCCTCCTTCCATTGGGATACTATATATATCACCCATCAAATCAAATAAAATGGTTTTACCATCTGGGCTAACAGCAACTGAAGTCCAAGTGCCTTCGTTGGTCGTAAAGTCAAATGACCTAGTTGCTTTTAATGGCAAACCTTTAAATTGACTAAAACTAGTGCTGTCTTTTTTTGGACTTTTCTTGTCCTGTGCTTGTAAACTGATTAAACCAAGCCCCATGAATAGCGTCAAAGTAATTATTCTCATAATTGATTATTTTTTGAAAGTTACATCAATCCAATAGTACCCGAAAAAAAATGAAACAATTGAAGATCGCCGTTCATCAAATATTTTAAAAATTTTAACTAAAAACTTAGGTAGAAATTGTCTTTCATGCCTTAAAATTTTTTAAAATAGTTTTTTCAACAAATAAAAGTGTAAAATTGCACAGTTGTAAAAATTACCAATCAAATAAATTTAGATAATTTTGGAAAAGAAAAATATTCTGCAAACATTTGAAATAATTAAATTTATGACAGAGTTTAACGTGGCATATTTATTGAAACAAAATATAAAAAATTAAAAATATGGAAGCTAAATTTTCGCAAAGAGTAAAGGATGTAATTGCCTTTAGCCGTGAAGAAGCACTTAGATTAGGACACGATTACATTGGACCAGAACATCTTTTGCTTGGCATTATCAGAGAAGGTGAAGGAATGGCAGTTCAAATATTAAATTCCCTTGGTTTAGACCTTAATGATTTAAGAAGGAATTTAGAATCAATGGTAAAATCTAATTTTTCTAAGCCTGTAAATGCTCTAGGCAATTTACCATTAATAAAACAAGCCGAAAGAGCCTTAAAAATTACCTATCTAGAAGCAAAAATGTACAAATCAGAATTAATAGAAACTGAACATTTATTGCTATCTATCCTAAAAGTAGATGACAATCTTGCAGCAACAGTTCTCAGCCGATTCAACATTACTTATGACATTGTAAAAAGAGAATTGGAACTTTTGTCAGCAAATCCAAACAATCCAATACAAGACATTAAAAACGAATTACCGGGCGGAGGTCCTGGCGAAGACGACCCGGAAGATGACGGTGGAACTTTTGGGGCTTCAAAAAAACCAATTGACCCAAAATCAAAAACTCCTGTTTTAGATAACTTTGGACGTGACCTCACAAAGCAAGCAGAAGATGGAAAGCTTGACCCAATTGTTGGACGTGAAAAAGAAATTGAAAGAGTTTCTCAAATTTTATCGCGTAGAAAAAAGAACAACCCAATTTTAATCGGTGAACCGGGTGTTGGTAAATCTGCCATTGCCGAAGGTTTAGCTTTAAGAATTGTTCAGAAAAAAGTAAGTAGGGTATTATTTAATAAACGAGTTATTACGCTTGATTTAGCTTCTTTGGTAGCTGGCACAAAATACCGCGGTCAGTTCGAAGAAAGAATGAAAGCAGTGATGAACGAACTGGAAAAATCTCCCGATGTAATTTTATTTATTGATGAAATCCACACCATCATTGGTGCAGGTGGAGCTTCAGGTTCATTGGATGCTTCAAATATGTTTAAACCAGCTTTGGCACGTGGAGAAATTCAATGCATTGGCGCTACCACGCTTGATGAATACAGACAATACATAGAAAAAGATGGTGCTTTGGAACGTAGATTTCAAAAGGTGTTAATTGAACCTGCCACGGAAGAAGAAACCATTCAAATTTTAAACAACATTAAACAAAAATACGAAGACCACCATAACGTTACTTACACTGACGAAGCATTAAAAGCTTGCGTTACACTCACTCAAAGATACATTAGTGACCGACACCTTCCGGATAAAGCAATTGACGCATTAGACGAGGTTGGTGCAAGAGTTCATATTACTAACATCAAAGTTCCTCCTGCAATTACTGAACTAGAAAAGAAAGTAGAAGACATTAAAGTAGAGAAAAATAAAGTTGTTCGTTCTCAAAAATACGAGGAAGCAGCAAAACTAAGAGACGACGAAAGAAAACTCTTGGAAGAACTAGAAGTAGCTAAAAAAGCGTGGGAAGAAGAAACAAAAAGCAATAGAGAAGTTGTTTCCGAAGACAATGTTGCCGAAGTGGTTGCCATGATGACAGGGATTCCTGTGCAAAGAATTGCCGCCAACGAAGGAGACAAATTGCTTAAAATGTACGAACTTCTCGAAGGCAAAGTAATTGGCCAGAACGAAGCCATCAAAAAAATTGTAAAAGCAATTCAAAGAAACAGAGCAGGACTAAAAGACCCCAACAAACCAATTGGTTCATTTATTTTCTTGGGACCAACAGGTGTTGGAAAAACTCAATTGGCAAAAATTCTTAGCAAATACTTATTCGACAACGAAGATGCATTAATAAGAATAGACATGAGCGAATACATGGAAAAATTTGCTGTAAGTCGCTTAATTGGTGCACCTCCGGGATACGTTGGGTACGAAGAAGGCGGACAGTTAACAGAAAAAGTTCGCAGAAAACCATACTCAGTAGTATTGTTGGATGAAATTGAAAAAGCACATCCCGATGTGTTTAATTTATTGTTGCAACTATTAGACGACGGACAACTTACAGATAGTTTGGGAAGAAAAGTAGATTTTAAAAATACCATCGTAATCATGACTTCAAATATTGGTTCACGCCAATTAAAAGATTTTGGTCAAGGTGTTGGATTTTCTACTTCCGCAAAAACAAACACTGCCGATACGTATGCAAAAGGCGTGGTAGAAAGTGCCCTAAAGAAAGCATTTGCTCCAGAGTTCCTAAATAGAATAGACGATTTAATTATGTTTAACTCATTAACAAGAGA
Source organism: uncultured Bacteroidota bacterium (assembly GCA_903842515.1). GTDB lineage: Bacteria > Bacteroidota > Bacteroidia > UBA4408 > UBA4408 > CAIMMJ01. The sequence continues at coordinate 3,298 of CAIMMJ010000312.1, forward strand.
AGACATTCACAAAATTATAGACATTGAATTGGCAAACCTCTTTAAGAGAGTAGAGTTAATGGGCTTTAAAATTAAATTAACCGATGAGGCCAAAGATTTTATTGCTGACAAAGGTTTTGATGCCAACTTAGGAGCAAGACCATTAAAAAGAGCCATACAAAAATACCTAGAAGACCCTATGGCCGAAGAGATCATTAAAAGCAAATTGGGCGATGGCGATGTGTGCGAAGTTGGTTTAGATGCCGAAACAAAAGAAATTACAGTTCACACCATCAAAGCAAAAAAGAAAAAAGGCAAAGAAGAATAAACTAGAGAACCTCTCAAATTTTGGGAGTTTTTTTTGTACCCTTCATTAAAATACATGACTTTTTAAAAATAGATTAAAAAGTCATGTATTTCTTGTGTAATAAAAAAACAAAAATCTTAAGAAATCTTCTAGTTTCGTTAAGCTGTTGAACCTATAGAAAAAAATAAAAACAAGTCTCAAACTTCAACAACATGGTTCCCATAAAATTGGTAATATTTACCAGATAGGAATCATTCCTCTTATCCCCATATCAACCACATTTTCTCCGGCCGAAGGCTCAAAATAACCATCTGGATTGGCATCCTGCCACTCAAAACTTTTATTGGTTGAAAGCGATACTGTTATAATTACATCAGAAGTTTCATTTCCTGATAGTACAAGAGGCTTTGTTGCTCCGCTATTTCCTAAAAAAGCTCCAGTTACAACGCACGAACCAAAGGGAATTGGAGAGGTGAATGAAATTGGATTAGGAACTGTGGTAGCGCCTGCAGGTGACTGGCCTGAAGTGGTATAGATAATGCCGTTTACATTAGTTTCAAAGCCCCAATATCCCTGTAACTTGTTTTCATTTACAGCAATAGTTTGGGTTTTAATTACGTAGTTGGTGATATTTGTGTTGTAACCAATAAATGAAGCAATGGTTCCTGTTCCGTAGATGGTTCCGCTCTTGTACTTAATATCGTAATTTTGATAGGCCAATGATACCCTTAGCCACTGATAGGTGCCTGGTGTAATATCCTTTAACTTTATACTAAAAAATTCTTCATTTTGCGCCTTCACAGCCGACTTGCTGAAATCAATTGCGGTAGAGCCTCCTGCAGATGTTTCAGGTGCATGATATAGCACACTTCCTGCTCCCAATTGAGTGTTTGCACTTGGCGCAAGCTCAATATAGTGAGCACTCATTTTATTGAATATAGGTGAAAATGCCATGTTACCTGCGGGTATCTCTGAGGGTTGGCCAAACGCGTTTAACCTTGCCTGAGTGGAATCAAATTTAAATTTAAAAATCAATTTTGGCTCATAAATAGGAGTTGGTGCAGGAGCAGTTAGAGTTGCTGTTGCATCCACTGCTGCATCCTTTTTGCAAGAAGAATTAAAGGAAAGAAAAAGTATAAGGCTTAGGATATAAAAACAACTTTGTTTCATTGGAAAGGTTTTAATTAAACAAATTTAATAAAAATCTATTTGCATCATAAGTAGAGGAAAAAAAAAGATAAATTTGGTCAAATCAATTCCTAAAGAATTTCCAAACTTCCAACCTTTCCCAATCGTTTATTAAAGTCTTCATCGTTTCCATTGTTACTTTAAGTCTCCAGACTTAAAGAAAATATTGAAAGAAGTCTGTGACTTCGATAAAATAAATTCATTGTAGCCGCGTAGTTTTACTTCGTGGTTTTTTTATTCAGAATTTGCATCGTTTCTTTAAGTCTTCTTACTTAAAGAAATAATAAAAAGAAGTCTGTGACTTCTATAAAATAAATTCCCGTTAGCTGCTAAGTTTTACTTCGTGGTTTTTTAATTCAGAATTTGCATCGTTTCTTTAAGTCCTCTTACTTAAAGAAATAATAAAAAGAAGTCTGTGACTTCGATAAAATAAATTCCCTGTAGCTGCTAAGTTTTACTTCGTGCCTTTTTAATTTAGCATCTGCTTCAACATTTAAACAAAGACCATTTGCAAGACTTGCATACTGATAAGTAAAACTCTCAATAAACATTGTAGAATATATTTTCCCTTTCGATCCTTTCTATGGAAAATATTTGTCATTTCCGCCTCAACTTTGCCTTTTACTGGAAAAGATTTATTTTTAGGAGTAATGGACATTTTTTAGGCTGTTTTTTAGAAGTATTTTAAACCCATACAGCAAATGTTCAGATTTTAGTTCTGTATCACTCCGGCACCACGGAGCACTTTGGTACATTACAACCCCTAAGAATAGCTATTTCTGCTGGGGATATGATACGTTTGAATTGATGGAACAGTTTGCTTGGCTTTGGATAAACCTTGCCAGGTTTATGGCACAAGTTAGAGACATTGGTTGTAAGCTGCTAAAAAGATATTTAATTTAGTGTATGCCCACTAATAGCTATGGACCTAAAAAATCTTGCATGGTATAAAAACCTTTTTTATTGTGCAGCCACTCTGCACTAAGCACAGCACCCAAGGCAAATCCTTTTCTGTTAAATGCTTCGTGTTTTATTTCTATTCTATCGTTTTCTGATTGAAATATTAGTTTGTGCTCACCAGTAACCTCGCCTTTTCTTATGCTTCGTAAAATAAATTCACTGTTTTTATCTTTAGAAATTTCATAATTAATATTTTGCTGTAGGGGTTCGGGTAAAAAACTCATTTCACTTTTTACTGCATTTAACAAAGAAATAGCAGTTCCGCTTGGTGCATCTAATTTATGAATGTGGTGTGTTTCTTCTATTGCTATTGAATAGGAGTTATCCTGCACAAAACGTTTCATTAGTTCTGAAACTTTTTTACTCATCTCAAAAAATAAATTTGCACCAATACTAAAATTGGAGGCATAGAGCAAACTTCCATTTTTGTTTTGAACAATTTCTTTTACCTCTGTTATTCTGTCGTACCAACCTGTGGTGCCAACAACTATTGGAATATTTTTTATTACACATTTTTCTATGTTTGATACTACCGAATTAGGATTGGTAAATTCAATTGCAACATCTGCAGCAGAAATTGCATTTTCTACTTCATTATTTTCATTGGCAATACCCGAAATTTGATGATTTCTTTCTAAACAAATTTTTTCAATTTGTTTTCCCATTTTTCCATAACCAATCAGAGCAATTTTCATACACTTATTTTAAATTTAATGTGAGATTTATGCCCGAATATGTTTGCGTTCTGCTGGGCCAAATGCTTGGTTTGATGTTCAAACTCAAGTCGTCGCTAATGTCAAAATAAAACAAGTGGGCGTCAACAGTAGCATCTACAATTTGCAAAACATAAATCAAAAATAAACCTACCGAAGCATATTCAAAGTTGGTTCTAAATCCGTTTTGAATAACCAATAAATTATCTGTAGAATATTTATCTGCGTAAATATCATCAAAAGGAATTGAATCTGGCGTGGCTGTACGTTTAACAATTATATCTCTGTAGCCATCGTAGGTTTTATAATTTGTATAGGCTAAATATCCCAAACCTCCTCCAATGGCATAAATAATTGGAGCTTTCCAATATTTCTTATTGTAAATTTGGCCTGCACCAGGCAATACAGCCGAAAACATTGTTGCTTTTTTTGGCGAATGAGGCTGGGTTTGCAGTTTTTTTGTTTCTAGGTTCTTCTTTGGCAAAGAGTCTGCAATTACTTGCCCTGCAACATTATTGTTGTATAAATTACAAAATAAACCCATCAAAATAATTAAACGAAAAATAATTTTTTTATTCATTTTAACAGGCCATTCATTCTATTAATCTATACTAAGCATGCTTAAAATAATTTTTAAATCTTGCTCAGAACCAAAAGGAATTTCAATTTTTCCTTTTCCGTTTGCGGCAACTTTTAGTTGAACTTCTGTAGAAAAATATTCTCTTAAATCTTGCAAAGTTTTCTGCTGTTCAAAAGATAATGTGGCTTCTGAGGAACCAGATTCTTTTGAGCCTTTTGAAAGAGGTTTTAGTTTTACTTTTTTACCTTTAGATAAATCTTCAATGGCTCTTACGCTGAGCTCATTCTCTAAAATCTGATGGTACAAATCCAATTGTTCCACTTTATCTGCAATGGTTATTAATGCTCTGGCATGACCCATAGAGATTTTTTGATCTCTAATTCCCAATTGAATTTCTTCGGGCAGTTTTAACAACCTCAAATAATTTGCAACAGTAGAACGTTGCTTTGCAACTTTTTCGCTTACTTGTTCTTGCGTTAAGTTGCATTCTTCCATCAGGCGTTGGTACGAAATGGCAACTTCTATTGCATCCAAATTTTCTCTTTGAATGTTTTCTACCAAAGCCATTTCAAGCATTTCTTGGTCGTTGGCCAATCTAACGTAAGCTGGAATTTGAGTAAGACCAGCTAGCTGAGATGCTCTAAATCTTCGTTCTCCTGAAATAAGTTGAAACTTATCGTAACCCATTTTTCTAACGGTTACAGGCTGTATGATGCCATGAACTTTTATAGAATTAGATAAATCTATAAGTGCTTCTTTTTCGAAATGTGTTCGCGGCTGAAACGGATTTGCTTCAATTTGTTTAACGTCAATCATGGCAATTGAGCCAAGTGTAGAAGGGTTTCTTGTGGGATTTTCTCTGGTAGTAATGTCTGTTTCGCTGCTGCTGAGCAAAGCACTTAAACCTCTTCCTAATGCCTTCTTTTTGGGATTATTATTATTATTCATTGTCTTCTGTTTCAATAATTTTTTCGTTTTCGTCAATTTGTGTTAAGCCATTTTTTTGAAGTATTTCTCTGGCAAGATTCAAATAATTTATTGCACCTTTTGAAGATGCATCGTGCATAATTATTGTTTCGCCAAAGCTAGGGGCTTCTCCCAGCTTAGTATTTCGCTGAATAATTGTATCAAACACCATCGATTGAAAATGTGTTTTTACTTCTTCTACCACCTGGTTAGAAAGTCTCAAACGTAAATCATACATCGTTAATAAAATTCCCTCAATTTCTAGTGCAGGATTTAATCTTTCTTGCACAATTTTAATGGTATTGAGCAATTTTCCTAGACCTTCTAATGCAAAGTATTCGCATTGAACCGGAACAATAACAGAATCAGATGCAGTAAGAGAATTTACAGTTACTAAACCCAACGAAGGTGAGCAATCAATAATAATAAAATCGTAGTCGGGTTTTATTTTTTCTAAGGCATACTTCATCATTTGCTCACGATTAGGCATGTTTATTATTTCTATCTCTGCTCCTACCAAATCTATGTGTGCAGGCAACAAATCTAAATTGGGGGTATTTGTTTTTAAAATAATGTCTCTCGGATTCACATCATTTATAATGCATTCGTAGATACTTGTTTTGATGTTTCTTGGATCAAAACCAACCCCTGATGTAGAATTTGCCTGCGGATCGGCATCCACCAGCAATACTTTGTATTCTAATACCGCAAGGCTTGCAGATAGATTTATTGCGGTAGTTGTTTTTCCAACGCCACCTTTTTGATTGGCAACCGAAATTATTTTTCCCATTTTATTTATATTTTCCTTAGAGTTCAATTGTGTTTCCTATTTCTATTAAAATTAATTTTTTGCCTCTGTAGGCAAATTTTCTGAAGGCATCTTCTCTGTCAATTTTTATCATTTCAAACGTATCAAAATGCAATCCAATAATGGTGTTGCATTTAATAAAATCCGATGCAATTACTGCATTGTCTACTCCCATCGTAAAATTATCTCCAATAGGAAGCAGTGCAAAACTTAGTTTCCTAAACTCCCCTATCAACTTCATATCATAAGTGAGTGCGGTATCGCCCGAATAATAAAAGTTTCCTTGAGAGGTTTCAATAATAAAACCCATAGCAGATCCACCGTAACTTCCATCAGGTAAGCTGCTGGAATGAATTGCTGCCACACATTTTACCTTACCAAAATCGCACATCCACTTTCCGCCAATATTCATTGGATGTATATTTTGTATTCCTTTTTTTGATAGCCACTCGCTAATTTCCCAACTGCAAATAATTTGTGCATTGCTCTGTTGGGCTATAGTTTCTGCATCTGCAATATGATCATAATGACCATGAGACAGTAAAATATAATCAGGTTGTATAGATTTAATATCGATTTTTGCAGCAAGCGGATTGGGAGAAATAAAGGGATCGAAAAGAATTTTTTTACCATTTACCTCTACCTGAAAACAAGAGTGCCCAAAATATGTTATTTTCATTCTTAAATTTGAAATTTCTAAAAGCGATGGCGAATTTACTAAAATAAGAGTTTTCAACCGATTATTAACAAGAACAATTTACTAACAAAAGCATGATTACCGTTATAAATGCCACAAACAGAAAGGATAACAAAACTCAGGTTATTTCCAGGTACTATTTAAGTCTGCTGGAGCTTAAGGGAATAGCAGTAAAATATTTCCCATTGGAACTGCTCCCCTCTTCGATGCTTGACGACCATTACGGCAACAATCCACCAGAATTAAAGAGATTAATTGAGGAGTTTATTGAGCCTGCCAAAAAGTTTGTAATAATTTCTCCAGAATACAACGGAAGTTTTCCGGGGATTTTAAAATTATTAATTGATACCGTTCATCCCGATTATTTTAAATATAAAAAGGCTGCATTGGTGGGCGTTGCCAGTGGCAGAGCAGGAAATTTAAGAGGATTAGACCATTTAACGTCTATTCTTAACCATTTGCAAGTGGATGTTATGGCACAAAAATCCTATGTTTCTTCGTTGATGAAATTAATAAATGAGGGAGAGGTAACTGACGAGGCCACCAAGATTGTGATAGAAAAACAGATGGAGAGATTTTTGAGTTTTTAAGAGTAAAAAAACTTTTTGTGCCCGGGATGAGATTCGAACTCACACGATTTCTCGCCACCCCCTCAAGATGGTGCGTCTACCAATTTCGCCACCCGGGCAATTTTTCTGCGAAAATAGTTTTATTTTTTTACATTGGTGTTTTTGAGTGAAACAATATTACGAATACCCATTTTTTAGCTGCAAAATTTGGCGTCCGCCGCCTCAGTAAATTCCAATCTATGTAACTTATAGTGTTATAAATGTTCTTAGGTAGGTTATTTATTTTAAAAAATCTCCATCAATAATAAGAAGTTTTACACCTGTTTCAGATGAAGAACGATGTGAACTAAGCTCATCTGATACAATATATGTTTCGCCTTTTGCTAATTTAATTTTTTCGCCTGTACTTAGTTCGCTTACAAATTCTCCTTCTAAGCAATATACAATATGCCCTTTTTTACACCAGTGGTCTGCTAAATATCCTTTTGAATATTCAACAATTCTAACTCTGAGGCCATTATATTGCATCGTCTGCCAAATTGCAATTCCTGTTTCGCCTTTGTATTCAATTTTCTCTATTGAATTCCAATCTATTGTCTGAAAGGGAATATTACTCATCTTTTTTACTGTTTAGTTTTGTGTTTAGTTTTGTGTTTAGTTTTTTTTGTCTGTTTTATATACATTGGAGTTGTGCAGCTCCATATAAATTTCTGGTTTAGGTAACTTATTAAAGCCATATTTCTTATAAAGCCAATCTGCTGTAGAAGTCAACAAAATCCATCGTCTCAGCCCTTGTAAATTTGGGTGAGTCATTACAATGTCCATTAGTTTTTTTGAAAGACCTTGTCCACGATAACTTTCCAAAATATAAATGTCACCTAAATATGCAATGGTTGAAAAATCGGATATAACCCTTGCAAACCCAATTTGTTTTTGATGATGAAATAGTCCGAAGTTTAGGGAATTGTTAATAGAATATTATTTTTACTTATTAAAGTTTTATTTGGAATGTCTAATAAAGCATAAGTAAAAAATTTATCCTGAAAAAGATTTGTTGGCTGAAAATTAAAACTACTAACTTGCCCATAGAACAAATACGCTTTTGTACTATCGCCGGGATGGGGTAAAAATAGTGGTGAAGAAGCAATATTTACATTTGTAGAGTCTGGTCCTCCAGGGTGGGGTATGTTGCTGAACCACAATTTGTGGCTTACAATTTGTTCGTCTCCGTTCACCAATCTCCATCCATTGCTTGCAAATATTAACTCTCCTGTATTTTTACCGCAAAAAGTGGCACTTGAGTAAAAAGTGTTCATGGGTAAACATGCAGGATCTATTATTTCTTCTAAGGAATCATCGTTAAATTTATAAATATGTCCTTGAAGCGGAGTATTGCATGCACAACTTATTTGAACATCGCAACCACCAAAATATAAACCGTCATTTTCTCTTTGGGCAAAAACTATACTTACTATACAAATAAAAGACAAAAATAAAGTTAGTGTTTTCATAGTTTTATTTTGTGTAAATAAATTTCTTGATGCTTTGATTTCCTTTTGCATTTTGAGCTTGTAGAATATATTCCGCTTGTTTGCAGTTTTTGTTCTATTTGAATGCTTTGGACTTTATTATTACTTTGCCATTGATGTACCAATTGACCTAAGGTATTTAAAATACGATAATTTTGATATTCCACTTTGCCCACAACCTCAATTTGCAATTGATTTGAAATTTGAACTACTTTAACGTCGTTGTTGGTGCTAGTGTTTCCTATACGGTATTGTATTCCTTGGTTAGAACAAATGGAATAATTATCGAAATTTGCAAGCGGATGGTCTATGGCGTACATTTCTCTGGCTTTGTAAACGGCAGAGGCAATTGTCTGAATCAGAATATCCATAATTGGAGAATAAACAGAATAATTAAAGGTAAATATAAATTAATTTTAAACAAATAAAACATTCTCCTTATTCTGAAAATTCTGACCTACGCCGCGGAGGACTGATTCTGACAATTTACTGCTTAATAAACTTCCTATGTATTGAAACATCCTTATTCCTGTAACTCAAATAATAAATCCCACTATTAAAATTACTAATATCAATCTGCACTTCTAAATTAGGATTACTTATTAAATAGGAATAAACCTCCTTGCCCAAAGCATCATTTATTATTATCGTTCCAATTGAATTTTTATCAAAAACCAAATTCAAATGATTTGTTGCTGGATTTGGAAACACCAATAACCCACTTGGTTCTTTATTAGCACTTTTTTTTGTTATAACACTTAAACTATCGCAAATACTTAAAGTATCTGCCCCTAACCTCATGTATGCAAAGTTACTAGGGGCAATGCCTAAACTTGCATTTGGGTGGGTGTATTTATAATGATGAATGTTTAAGTTTTCAAAAGACTCATTTGGATTAGATATTTCGCTAATACTTCTTTGTGTTACTGTTGAAGTAGCCGTATCATAAACATATTCGTAAAAAAGCATTTTTTTTCCATTTGGCATTATTTGGGGTGTGCCTGCATATCTTGCAATAAGTCGAATAGAATCTGTTGCCAAATCCACCTGAAAAAAGCCCTGTAAAAGGTTGTAAACAATCGAGGCATTTCTTTTAAAATAAAACTTACTGCCATCTGGGCTTATGGTAATACTAGCTAATGAGCCATCAGATGGAGAAATTGAATCGCTAATGTCATGCATTACAAAATTGCTTAATGTTCCAGTGCAGCGGTCGAAATCGTATTCATGCACTGAACGACTATATGGCCCATTGTATTGTATGTACTTGTTGCCTTGTATGTTGAATTTAGAAGATGTATTGCACCTAATTGTATTTGGAGCATTGGGGACGATTATATTATCCAATTGTAAACCTTGAGGGGTGAGAAGACCAATAAAATATTTATTGGAATAAATATCTGGTTTTATTATCCACCAATCTCTACCATTGGCATGGCGGCATGCCTGGATATCGCCAATGCTTGAAGTGTCACTCAAAACAATATTGTTTTTACTGATTAATGATTTAGTAGGGATATCCAATATTGCATAAGTAAAGAATTTATCTGCCTTAAAACTTAAGCTCTGAATAGTATAAGGGATATATTGTCCATAAAACACATAAGCTTTATTGCTGTCGCCCGGATGGGGCAAAAACAATGGACCTGCCATAACATTTGCAGTTGTAGAATCAGGTCCACCAGGATGGGGAATGTTATCAAACCATAACTTGTGGCTTACAATTTGTTCATCACCGTTCACCAATCGCCAACCATTGCTAGCGAATAGCAATTCTCCAGTAGAATTATCACAAAAAGTAGCACTAGAATAAAAGGTATTCAATGGTAAGCAAGCTGGGTCTATTATTTCTTCTAAAGAATCATCGTCAAATTTATAAATATGTCCTTGAAGCGGATTATTGCATGCACAACTTATTTGAACATCACATCCACCAAAATAGATGGCATCATTTTCTCTTTGGGCAAAAACTATACTTACTGAACTAATAAAAGACAAAAATAAAATTGGTGTTTTCATAGTTTTATTTTGTGTAAATAAATTTCTTGCTGCTTTGACTTCCATTTGCACATTGAGCTTGGAGAATATAAATTCCGCTTGTTGATAAAAAGCTAGAAACATCTAAAGTTTGATGTTTATTACTACTGTTCCATTGATGAACCAATTGCCCCAAACTATTAAAAATTCTGTAGTTAAGGAAATCAGTTTTTCCAACTACCTCTAGCTGTAATTGCTCCGACATTTGAGAAACATTTACTTCGTTTGTAGTATTTGAATTTCCTAAACGGTATTGTATTCCTTGGTTGGCGCACAATTGATAATTATCGAAATTTGTTAGCGGATGGTCTATAGCATACATTTCTCTGGCTTTGTAAACGGCAGCAGCAGATTTTAAGGGGCATTGGTAGGCAATTTGGCTTATTTGGTTCATTTGATAAAATTTGTCAGAATCAGGATGGTCAGAATTATAGAATATCCAGAATACATTTTTACTTACTGCTTAATAAACTTCCTATGTATTGAAACATCCTTATTCCTGTAACTCAAATAATAAATCCCACTATTAAAATTACTAATATCAATCTGCACTTCTAAATTAGGATTATTTATTAAATAGGAATAAACTTCCTTGCCCATAGCATCAAAAATAGCAATAGTTCCTGTAGAATTTTTATCAAACACTAAATTTAATTGATTTGTTGCTGGATTTGGAAATACAACTAAACCATTTGGTTTTTTTACTTTGATTCTTTTGGTAATTACACTTAAACTATCACAAATACTCAGAGTATCTGCCCCCAACCGCATATAAGCAAAGTTACTTGGGGCAATGCCTAAATTTGCATTTGGGTGACTGTATTTAAAATGATGAATGTTTAGGTTTGCAAAAGACTCGTTGGGGTTTGAAATTTCACTGATTCTAGTTAACCATTGATTGTTTCCTATAAGGCTATCTCCCCTGAAAATAATAGTTTTTCCATTAGGAGCCATTTGAGGACTACCACCATACCTTACAATCATATTCATGATGTCTGTTGCCAAGTCCACTTGAAAAAAGCCTTGATTAATCGGAGGAAAAAAAGAACCATTTCTTGAAAAATAAAACTTACTGCCATCTGGACTGATAGACATAGATGCAAGTGAGCCATCGGCAGGGGAGATGGAATCACTAATGTCGTGCAAAACAAAGTTGTTTAAAGTGCCTGAACATCTATCGAAATCGTATTCATGTATGGATCTACTATATGGTCCGTTGTATTGGATGTACTTGTTGCCTTGTATATTGAATTTAGAAGAAGTATTGCACCTTATGGAATTTGGAGCATTGGGGATGATTACATTTGTCATTTGTAAACCCTGAGGTGTAAGCAAACCAATAAAATATTTATTGGAATAAATATCGGGTTTGATAATCCACCAATCTCTACCGTTTGCATGGCGGCAGGCTTGCATATCGCCCAGAGAAGAAGTATCATCCAACAATACATTGTTTTTACTGATTAATGACCTGCTAGGGATATCTAATACTGCAAAGGTAAAGTATTTGTCAGCAACGAAGTTTAAACTTTGCAAAGAATAATTAAAATACTGTCCATAAAACAAATAGGCCTTGGTGCTGTCTCCCGGATAGGGCAAAAATAATGGCCCTGCAACAACATCAACACCTGTGGAGTCAACCCCACCTGGATGTGGAGTATTATCTAACCATAATTTATGGCTTACAATTTGTTCATCGCCATTTACCAATCGCCAACCATTGCTAGCGAATATTAATTCTCCAGTGTGTCTGTCACTAAATGAAGCCCTTGAATAAAATGATGCCATTGGCAAACAAGCTGGATCAATAATCAGTTCCAATGAATCTTCATTAAACTTATAAATATTTCCTTGCTTCGGAATGTTACATAAACAGGTTTGATTATTATAGCAGCCGCCAAAGAACATCGCATCAGCTTGGCGTTGGGAGTAAGTTTCAAGGCATGCTAAACAAAATAGAATAAAAATTAAATATCGTCTCATAATTTATTTCGTATAAACAAATTTTTTGGTGAATTGCTCGCCTTGGGTTGTTTGTGCTTGCAAAATATAGATACCGCTATTTTGCAAAATACTTGATGCATCCAAGTTTTGTTGTTTGCTGCTGCTGTTCCATTGATGAACCAATTGCCCCAAACTATTAAAAATTCTATAGTTAAGGTATTTAGTTTTGCCAACTATTTCTATTTGCAATTGCTCCGACAACTGAGAAACATTTGCTTCGTTAGTGGTGTTTGAATTTCCTGTGCGGTATTGTATTCCTTGGTTTGCACACAATTGATAATTATCGAAATTCGCAAGTGGATGGTCTATAGCATACATTTCTCTTGCTTTGTAAACGGCAGCAGCAGATTTTAA
>CAIMMJ010000313.1 GCA_903842515.1 uncultured Bacteroidota bacterium
AATTGTTTCTGAATTGATTGAACTAGAATCTAAAATTGCTGATGCTCAAAATAATCGATATGACCTCAAAAAAGAATTGTCACAAATTCGCCGTAAGGAAATTGAGGAATCGATGAATGAAAATACCCAGCAGTTACTAAAAGGTTAACATTTAGTCTTGTTGTTTTTATACAACAAGGCTTGACATAATACCTCTTTTTTGTTATGATGGTAGAATGAAAACTATTCCTACAGTCGGTTCGGAAGTAGAGGTTACTGTCCGTTATCCAAATTACAATTACTTTACTAGTAATTGCCAACCTTTTAACGATACCCTTTTCAAGGGTGTTGTTGTCAAAAATACAAAATGGATTGCACAGGATTGCTTTTGTGTCAAAACTGACAACAAAGTTTATCCTTTGTCAATTATCAATTTGTCAAAAGTTCATGATATCAAAATACTAAAAGGCGATGTTGCCAAAATGAGAAAATTCAAGGTACTTGGTACCAAGGGTCATACTTATTTGGTAACATTGTCAAATGGACATTATACCTGCCATTGTATTGGTTTCCAATATCATAACAAATGCAAACACATAACAAAAGTGCAAGATGTTGTAGAAAAACAACAAACCTCTACCGCTTGACATAAAGCGGGTAACCATGTATAATGATTATATTGAGTTAAGTATTAAGGAGTTTTAAATGATGTTAGTTATCCACACCCAGTACCGTGAAAACTACGGTACACCTTCCGAACCTTTCTGGAAAATGAAAGGTGGTTATAGCCACAAGATTTTAAACGTACCAGTTTATAATCAAACTGCTAATTATCGTCAAATAGCAGAATTCGCTGCTTCTAAATTGTGTACCAAAAATGAAATGGCTATTGAGAGCATGGAATATTGGTCACTAGAACCAGATACCTATCTGTCCGAGTTTGAGCGTAGCCAACTTGATTTTGACGGTAAAATTTTATTTCCTGAAACAACCTTAGAATATTCTAACCTAGGAGGCTAACATGCCTTTTATTGTCGAGCAAATACAACCGCCACCATCTGTAGGTTCTAATGATCCTTCGGATCCTATGGTAGCTTATTTGTTTTTACTTTTTCTTGTTTGTTATTTTTTTCGTGGTTTAATCGTTGGCTTAATTTTTATGTCACTTCGGTTAACCTTATTGGCTGTTTTTGGTTTTGCAACTTATAAATTATTCCTATGATAATCTACACAAATCAAAGCTCTAAAAAACGCAAGCCTAATGCTAAGCAGCGAGAATTGCAAAAGGATTGGAATGACTTGATGGCCAAGTGGTCCGTCACTTCCACCGTCAAGGAGCGCAAGGTAAAACCCTTGAAGTCCTACAGTTTGCAAATTCCTGCGGAGCGTAATCCTCGCAACTTACCGTCGGTTGATTCTGGCGTAGGTAATGCAACAAAACCTATCGAGGGTAAACGATACACAGGCGACAAAATGTTAGGTATCGGTACTTTGCACAAGTCCAATGCTGTACCTATTTTTACTGACCAAGAGGCAAAAGACCAAGCCAATATGCGTCGGTAAATGTTGCCAAAAAAGAATGTTGTATTTTTACAACACGCTTGACATAATTGCCGTCTTTTGATATAATGATTGTATTGAGTGAGAAATAAAGGAGTTGTTATGAAATTACTATCTACTGGTAACCCCAAGACCCTTAAAGGTTTGGCAACTGGTTACAATACTTATATCCTGCACCTTGCACCGGCAAATTTGTCAGGCTTTGAAACTTGTCCAAAACGCACCGAAGGTTGTACTGCCGCTTGCCTTAATACAGCAGGTCGTGGCGGTATGTTCAAAAAAGGTGAGACTACCAATACTATCCAAAAAGCACGAATCCGCAAAACCCGATTGTTTTTCGAGGACCGTGTTTCCTTTATGAATTTACTGGTCAAAGATATTGAGTTAGCAATTAAACAATCTGCTAAACTTAATTTTATTCCTGTATTCCGTTTGAACGGTACCTCCGATATTGCTTTTGAAAAATACGAGGTTCTCCGTAACGGTCAAACCTATTCCAACATTTTCTTTGCTTTTCCAGAAGTGATTTTTTACGATTACACCAAAATCCTTGGTCGTAAAATAAACTTCATTCCTAACTATTCGTTAACCTTTTCTGCTGCCGACGGTAATGATGCTGACGTACAAAAAGCAATAGCACAAGGTTACAATGTTGCAACGGTTTTCGGTATCAAAAAAACTTTGCCGATGCCAGAAACTTATCTTGGTCGTCCAGTTTTTAACGGTGACGAATCCGACTTGCGTTTCCTTGACCCTAAAGGTGTTGTTGTTGGTCTGTATGCAAAAGGTCGTGCTAAAAAAGACACCACGGGTTTTGTGAAATACCCTACACTTATGTTAAAGGCTGCTTAATGAATACTATTAATTTAATGGACTTTGTTCCCCCTTCTAATTACGCTTGTTATTTCAAAAACATTCCAATGGAGGAATATACACCTGAGACAAAAAAACTAATTCGTAAGACTATTGGTAGAAGTGTTTATTTTAAATTTCGTGGTCCTCGGTACTATAAAGACCATTGCCTGAAAGAGGATGCGGTAAAGTTTGATGTTTACCCACGCAACTACTAATAGTGCCTTGACAAATAACCTGAAGTATGTTACATTATAATCTCACTAACTAAATGGAGTTTTAATTATGACTTATGTTCGCCGAGACCCTTCATGGGAAACTAAACGTAAAGACGCTCGCCGTCATGAATTGATTTTGCAGGTTCTTGTAAATGGTGGTCCTATCACCAAAGAACAAATTGAGCAGACTACACAATACGAAGCAATGTATCGTTTGTCTGCTGTTATGTGGTGGTTAAAACGCCACGGTGCAGTTATCCGTGTTCACAAAGAAGGTCGTAAGGTTGTTGCTTACGAATTGATGAATGTTGCAGAAATGACCAAGATGCTTGATGCCCGTGGTCTAGTTGCGATACCAATCAAAGGTAAGGCTAAAACCAAAGCTGTTGCAAAATCGAAGCCTGTTGTTTCAATGGATGAATTGAAAGCAGAGGCTACCGAAATTACAGCTCCTGTTGTTCAACCCGAAGTTTCCGAAGTGACAGAAATTACCGAATGAAGTATCTCCTGCCCTTAACGGCTTTTCTACTTTCTAGTGCCCATGCAACAACGGGTACTGGAGAGTATTTTTATGGACCAGACACATCCGAAAATATTGCTTGTCAAGTTGCGGAAGACTTTGCACGTACCGATGCAATAAGAAATTTCCTTGGAGAGACTTTTGAATCCTCTACAAGTGAGCAATGTTTTAATACGGAGTGCTTTCTTGCTCAAGAAACCAGTAGCAGTATCATTGGTTCTATAAAGAAGGTCAATAAAAAGGAAGTGACAAAATCTACTGCCGATGGTAAAATGATTTGTACAGTTACCTTGGATGCTGATGTTGAAAAACTTGAGAATGATATTTACTTCAATGTCTGGACTGAACAACCAACTTTTCGCCATGGTGACGAGGTTAAGTATTATGCCATGACAAACAAGGCAGGAATGATAACTGTTTTCAATTACTATGATAAGAAGTTTAATAAAATCTTGACCAAAAAGGTTACTGACTTTAAAGATGAATTTCCTATCCTAGGTAAGAATCAAGTTATGGTTGCACAAGTACCAAAAGGTAAGAATGTATCAAACGAAAGGTTGGTATTTATCTTTACGGAACTTGACACAGAAACCAAATCGGTGTATACTGATTATGAAATGCAGAAATTTCTAAAGACTCTACCAATTACTAAACGTAGGGTTGTGTATAAAGTTGCTCAAATTGTGAGGTGATTATGAAATATATTATGTTAATATTATGTACCCTTATTACAGCATGTGGTACAGTTGGTGGCGCTATGCAAGGCGCTAGTGAGGACCTTAACAAGGCCGGTGGTTATATTCGTGAAGCGGGGAAATAAATGAAAAAGTTACTATTGATTCCAATCGTGCTTGCAATGACAGCATGTAGTTCCGGTGGTATTAAATATACTACAGGTCTTGAGATTAAATCACCTGAGTTTGGTGGCGGCGAACAACAAGCCGAAGTAAAGTATCCAGAATGGTTTACTGCAAAACCTGAAAAAGGTGATGAGGCTCTTTATGGCGTTTCTTCGGAATACTCTAAAGATTTTCAGTTTGCTGTTGACAAAGCAATGCTTTCTGCAAAACGTGAGTTGGCAACCAACTTTTCATCGCACATCGAATCAATGATGAAAGATTATGTTGCTGAAATCGGTGAAGCAGATCAATCTACCATTCAAGAAATTAACCGTACAACTAAA
>CAIMMJ010000314.1 GCA_903842515.1 uncultured Bacteroidota bacterium
AAGAATGCACAATTACATAACACAGAAATGCATAGAATTTGCAATCATCAAAAAAGACACGTGCAATTCAAAAAGTCTTTGTTTTCATCTTCTCATCCAGGGAGCTGAAGTCAAGCGATTGTCGAGTAGGGTATGAGGTTGTCGAGCTTCTTGGTAAATTGCTCGACTTCTTGTTTGGATTGCTCGATTTTCTTGTGAGCAGAGAACTACTATTTGAAGAGATGGGGTCCTGCGCTGTTCGAAAAAAAAATCCAAACGGTGCCAAATTGATGTAAGCCTCCAGTTCAATGAAGACACAAAAGCGCACAAAGCAAAGCAAGACGATGCCACGGGCGAAAACAGAAGAAGCCAAGGATAAACAAAGAACCAGGTCTTGCGACAAGTTCAGTGCAGGTAAAGCGTCCTGCGTCATAAGGTGATTCAATTTTGTTGCGGCGCATAAGTTCAGCTGTGAGGGTGGGAAGGCGGCGTTCTGTGGTTGGCACACGAACACTTCGACCAAATCTGAAGATCGAGTGGAGCCGATTTGATAATTCTGAGGCAACAGACAAGTCTACAAGTTTTTTTTTTCTAGAAGTGATGAATTTACTCATTACAAATTTGAATATAAAAATAATAAAAATTTAATGAAATCACCAACTTTGTTCTTCTTTTCATTTATCTTACTTATTGCTAACTATCAACTATTTACAACTTAGCGTTACTAATGGGGTAAATATCCTAGTTTAAGCACTGAAAAAATCTTTATTGATAAAAATAACAATGATTTTAAGACTTTTTAATTTTCATTAAAACTGTTAAAATTAAAAAATTATCCTTGTCTTAATGATAATGGAGTAGATCTGGGTAATATTATTAAAAAACTTTAAGATGATAAATTAATTGAAAAAAAAAATAGCAATAATTGGACTGGGTTATGTAGGGTTGCCTCTGGCAGTGGAATTTGCAAAAAAGTTTACTGTGATTGGTTATGATATTAACCCGTTAAGAATTCAAGAGTTAACAAAAGGTCACGATAGCACTTTAGAAATAGAAGATCATTTGCTTTTATCAGTAAGCGATAATTTGCATTATTCCACCAACATTGAAGATACAAAAAATTGCAATATTTATATCATTACCGTTCCTACCCCAATTGATAAAGCAAACCGACCCAATCTCAAACCTTTAATAGAGTCATCGCAAACGGTTGGCACTGTTTTATCAGAAAACGACATTGTGATATATGAATCAACAGTTTATCCTGGAGCTACAGAAGATGTATGTGTCCCAGAGTTAGAAAAATCATCTGGTTTAATATATAATAAGGATTTCTTTTGTGGGTATAGTCCGGAACGAATTAACCCTGGAGATAAAGTTAATACCATTACAAAGATTAAAAAAATTACAAGTGGTTCTACACCTCAAATTTCCAAAGAAGTAGACGAGCTGTATAAAACAATTATCACTGCAGGAACCTTTCCGGCAGCAAGTATAAAGGTTGCGGAGGCTGCAAAAGTAATCGAAAATACCCAGCGCGATTTAAATATAGCACTAATCAATGAACTATCTGTTATTTTTGGAAGATTAAATTTAGATACATTAGATGTTTTGGAAGCAGCGGGCAGTAAATGGAATTTTCTTCCTTTTAGACCAGGTCTTGTAGGTGGACATTGTATAGGTGTGGATCCTTATTACTTAACACATGCCGCAGAACAAGTGAGATACAATCCACAAGTCATTCTGGCCGGTAGAAGAATTAATGATAATATGGCGTTTTATATGGTGAAGAAAGTTTTGCAAAAAATGGTTGTCAATGGCATCGAAATCAAAAATAGTACCATTGGTGTTATGGGAATAACGTTTAAAGAAAATTGTCCCGACGTCCGCAATACTAAAATAGCTGATGTTGTTTACGAACTTAAAAATTGGGGCGTGAATGTCGTTGTGGTTGATCCATGGGCAGATCAATCGGAGCTTAAACAGACTTACGATATTACCCTTGGTGAGATCAGCAGCAATAAGCAAGTTGATTCTTTAATTGTAGCGGTAGGGCATGATGAATTTCGTTCTAAATCAGCAAAGGAACTAAGGAGTTTGTGCAAAGGATCTAATCCAGTATTAGCAGATGTAAAATCTATTTATAGAAGAGAAGATTTAATCAGTCAGGGATTTAGTGTTTTTCGTCTTTAGAAAATAATGAAAAAAATATAATTTTAATTAATAAAACAACTGTTAATTTGAGTTTATTAAGATAATGTAGACTGCTTATCTTAAAGCAAGTCTAAAAAGTTCTTTTACTGTAGCAACTGGTTTTTTAAAACCAAACCCCATTCTAAGCATATTTTGAGGTCCTGCAAAATATAAAAATTTGGCATTTGAATTGAAATTACCAGTGCGAAATCTGCCATTTACATGAGTACAATCAAATCCAAATTCTTTAGTAATTGAAAACATTAAATCAGATGAAGACATAGCGATATCCCATAGTGATGAGTCATTTTTAATAGTTGCGCCTTTAATATAAGATAGTTCAATTGTTTGATTTAGATCTAAAATTTTTATATTTAAAGGTTTAATGAGACCAATCATTTCAATTAAGGAGAAAATACCTAGAAAATTTTTTGTTATTTTTTTTTTGTATAATTTAAATTCATAAACAAGGTCATTTATACAACAAATTTTTTCACTCGCTGGTATAATTTTAGCTTTTGAATATAAGTATTGCCAGTGTTTCTCTGCTAATTTAGATTTTTTTTTTAACTCAATTTGTGAGGCACTACCTAAGTTAATTGTATCCCAAGGTTTCAAGAAATATATTTTATTTTGATGCTCGCTAAGTTGTTTGCTGGCTCGGACAGTTAAGGGGGTATTTTGCGAGTCGTTTAAATAAAAGTTAAATTTATTTGAAAAATATACATATGATGCGAACAAAACAGTTCTTTCTGGAGACAAAACCTCTATTTGTGAGGCAATTCTATTTAATTTTTCCTCT
>CAIMMJ010000315.1 GCA_903842515.1 uncultured Bacteroidota bacterium
CCCTGTTGCACCTGTAGCAAAAGGATTTGACCCTCAATTTTATTTGCAAAATGCTGGTGGAAATATTATTACTAGCGATGTACCTACTGTTGTAGGTCAAGTACCAAATCCACCCGTAATTGAGCCAAAACGCACAATGATGGATTATGTTAAATCATTGTATGAAGTACCTGCGACTATGGTAACGGGGGCTGCTGCACCATTTTTAGGTGTTGGTAAAGGTATTGTTCAAAACATCCAACAAGGCACAAATCAGCGTGTAGATAGACCTGAATTAGCCCAACAATTTACTTATCAGCCTACAAGCCCTGTAAGCCAAGACATATTGCAAAGCATTGGCGGTGCGTTTGAAGCATCTAAATTGCCACCTGTATTGCCTACAGGCATGATTCCTAGTTATGCCCGTATGGTTCAAGCAACACCCCCACAAGCTCGCCAAATAAGTCAAACTGTACAAGAAACAGCACCTAAAATTGCCCAAGCATTACGCAAAGAGCCACAACCAACTATGTCAGGCGTGGGTGCTGCTGTAGCTCCTGAAGCAGTAACTAGAAGTCAAATGGCACAACAATTAAGAGTGCCTATTCAATTATCTAAAGGCGAAGCAACTAAAGATTTTGGACAACAAGCGTTTGAAATAGAAACTGCTAAGAATTTTCCTGAAACTATTGGAAAACCATTATTGGAAGCAAAGGCGGGTAGAAATGCAGCTATTTTGCAAAACTTTGATGCTTATGTTGATGCTACAAATAAAGAATTCTTTAATTTAAGAAAAGTAGGTAAAGTTGTAGATGAAGCGTTGCAAAAAAGCTATGACAATGATGCCCTATTAGTAAGCAAAGCATATAAAAAAGCTAGAGAAGAAGGTGCAATGCAAGAGCCTATTGATTATTCGCCATTAAAAGCTCATATAGATAAACAAGCACCTACAGTTAAAGCAAAATTATCCCCAATACTTAATGTGGTAGATGAAGAAATTGCTAGAAACGACCCATCTAAAACAGGTGTTATGCCAATTAATGCTTTAGAGGATATTTATAAAGTTATTAACGAAAATTATGACTTTAATGCTCCAAAACATTTTATTGAAATGAAAAACATTATCAATCAAATTACATCAGGCAAAGGTGGCGAAGCGTATCAAACGGCTAAAAAATTAAGAACACAATTAGCTAACAAATACGAAAATTCTAGTTATGTTGATAAATTGCTGAGTACCAAAAAAGGTTATAGCAAAGACAGAATGGTTGCATTTGAAGATGTGTTTAAACATAGCATTTTAGATGGCTCATTAGATGATGTTCGTGCTATTGGTTATGTGTTAAAGAAATCAGGCAAAGAAGGGCTTGACGCTTTTAATGAGCTAAAAGGTCAAACAATTCAATACATTAAAGATGAAGTAACAAAATCGACTAAAAACGATATATTAGGCAACCCAGTTGTTTCTCCTGCTAGATTTAAAGCAATCGTTACAGAATTAGACCAAGACGGCAAATTAGACTATTTGTTTGGTAAAAAAGGTGCTCAAGAAATTCGTAATTTGTTAGAAACAACTTTAAATATAAATACTACAGTAGAGGGTGCTGCAAATTATTCCAATAGTAGTAGTGCCATTATTCGTGGTTTAGACGCACTAGGAAAGTTTCCAATTCCTAAAGTTTTAGGTGCAAAAACTGCCGCAGAAATGATAAAAAGTAGAGAATTAAAGAAACAAGTTCAAGAATCTATCAACTATTCTCCAAGTAAAATGGCAGAAGAATTGAAAAAAGGAATGAAAAATGAGTAGAAACGGGTCAGGCACATATTCTCTACCTGCGG